>JAEINW010000058.1 GCA_016342715.1 Salinivirgaceae bacterium
AAAAAATTATTTTAACACTATAATTTACTGATTTTAAATAAGCTTGAGTTTATGCTTATACAAACATAGGAACTGTAAGGCTAGCATATTTCAACTTGGGGCAACGCCCCAAGCACAACCAACCGTAAAAGCCGTCGCAAGCAGCCAGATTCAATTAGCAGCAAAAATCAGCATGCGACGAAATAAACCGTATAAAATAAATGGGTGTCATTTTGTTGCATGAAACCAACAACAACAAATAATACAACTGCTTGCAGCCATTTTATTGGATACCCTATTCCTTGCGTTGCCCAAGGCTGAATTAAGAAAGTCTTTTCGGCATTTACTAATTATTCCCTCTCAGTCCTTCGGACAGCTCTCCCAAGAGAGCCCTTTCGCTAGAAATGCATTAACTTATTTACTTACTGATTAATAGGTGCAAGTTATCTCCTAGGAGAGAAACCGCAAAGCGGAGAGAGGGAAAACAGAACCAAGAGTGCTACTGACAAAAGCTATTTCGATTTAATAACACCGATCCCGAGTCGGGACGATGATGTCGGATTAAGGAAAATTACCAATCTCTTTGTTATCATTGCAAAACATGACAACATTTAAAAAAGGAAATATACAGCCTGTAAGGCTAGCATATTTCAACTTGGGGCAACGCCCCAAGCACAACCAACCGTAAAAGCCGTCGCAAGCAGCCAGATTCAATTAGCAGCAAAAATCAGCATGCGACGAAATAAACCGTATAAAATAAATGGGTGTCATTTTGTTGCATGAAACCAACAACAACAAATAATACAACTGCTTGCAGCCATTTTATTGGATACCCTATTCCTTGCGTTGCCCAAGGCTGAATTAAGAAAGTCTTTTCGGCATTTACTAATTATTCCCTCTCAGTCCTTCGGACAGCTCTCCCAAGAGAGCCCTTTCGCTGAATATGCTTTTGCTAGTAAAACCCTACCATTTTCAGGATTCCGCTTTTGTTGTGTCCGAGTTACCACCGACCGAAAGAGCTCATCGAAGATAAACTCGAACTAGCGGCAATACAATATATTGCTTAAAGTATTTTTTTGCGATTCGTCTTTTTATCTATACATTTAGCAGTATAAAATTCACTATTTATGCCATTAGAAATTGAAAGAAAGTACTTGGTTTACAAGGAATACAAAAAATTTGTTACTCAAAGTTACGAGATTAAACAAGGCTATTTATCAACCGACCCCCAAAGAACTGTTCGTGTACGAATTCGTGATAAAAAAGGATTCATTACCATAAAAGGAGCTTCCGATATGTCGGGCATTTCAAGGTTTGAATGGGAGAAAGAAATTCCATTTGACGAGGCTTTGGAATTATTAAACATTTGCTTGCCAAACATTATTTCAAAAACCCGGCACATTATTAAATATAAACAGCATATAATTGAAGTGGACGAATTTCAGGATGAAAACAAGGGTTTGATTTTAGCTGAAATTGAACTCAATTACCTTGATCAAAAAATTGAAAAACCAAGCTGGCTTGGACAAGAAGTAACAAACGACAAACGTTATTATAATTCACACTTAGCTCAACACGCTTATTCCACTTGGTAAATAATTTATTATCACACATATAGTAATATCTTAATGCTTTTTTCTACTTTTGCAACTCAATTTTTTTGAGGACAGATTTGATGGGATACGAATATTTTACACTTGCCAACGGAATTCGCATAATTCATAAACAAGCACCTGGAACAGTAGGTCATTTGGGAATTATAATAAACACAGGTTCAAGAGACGAAGAAGAGCATGAACATGGCATTGCACATTTTATTGAACATGTAATTTTTAAAGGTACTCATAAGCGAAAAGCCTACCACATACTTAGCCGCATGGAAGATGTGGGCGGTGAAATTGATGCCTATACAACGAAAGAGGAAACTTGCATATATGGCGCTTTTTTAACAGAGCATTATCAACGAGCCATTGAACTTTTTTCCGACATTGTATTTAATTCATCGTATCCTGAAAAGGAACTTGAAAAGGAAAAAGAAGTAATTATTGATGAAATAAATTCATATAAAGATAGTCCTGCTGAATTAATTTTTGACGACTTTGAGGAGCTTTTATTTAACGGCCATCCCATAGGAAGAAATATTCTCGGTGATCCTAAATCGTTGCTTAAATATACCCGCAACGATTTGTTAAATTTTGTAAAGAAAAATTTCAATACCAATCAAATAGTTCTTTGCTCTGTTGGCGATATTAAATTTTCAAAACTTAAGAATTGGGTTCAAAAATATTTTGATGGAGTGGCTCCAAACCTGAGAGAAAGCAGAAGAGAAGTTTTAAACGGCTATACCCCAACCACCAAACAGTTTACAAAAGATACCTATCAAGCACATTGTATTATTGGCAATAGAGCGTATGCCATAAACGATAAAAAACGATTGCCTTTGGAGTTATTAAATAATATTTTAGGTGGTCCGGGTATGAATTCGAGATTAAATTTGGCTTTGCGCGAAAAGCATGGCTTTACCTATAATATTGAATCGTTTTACAACCCGTATACCGACACCGGCATTTTTGGAATTTATTTTGGAACCGAGCAGGAAAAAATTGAACGTAGTTTGAAAATCATAAACGCTGAAATTAAAAAACTACAAAGCAGTCCTTTAGGTATTTTACAATTAGATCGGGCTAAAAAACAAATGATTGGTCAAATGGCAATAGGTGCCGAAAGCAAATCGAGTTTAATGCTCAATATTGGCCGCAGTTATTTGCTTTTCGATAAGGTGGATTCCTTGGAAACAGTTTACGAAAAAATAAATAAAGTAACCTCATCGGAACTTATTGAAGTTGCCAATGAGATTTTTGATTTTAAAAAGCGTTCGAGTTTAATTTATTACTAATCAACAATTAAATTCATTTTAAGCTTTTGCCGATTCGATAAAATAAGATGGTACGCAGGATAGTTGTCAACCGATTTAACTCCAGACTTTACTACACCTGTTATCATTTCTAAAGCTTGGTTAAGCAAGGGATCGCTTTGATCACCAAAAGGAACAGCTACACGCACATCATCAAAAACAGCAACCAATGGTTCAATTCCCCCCTTTACCGAAGCTCCATCAATATTTGTATATTCAAGTACAATTGGCATAATGGCATAATTGTGATTTACCTTTTCGTCTGGCGTAGGAAAAACGGTTGAACCTACATATTTACCATGAGTGGTTTCACCAATGGTTATTACGTCCATAAATGGTTGCAGCCCACTAATAACCAACTCGCTTGCCGAGGCTGTATTTTGTCCGGTTAAAAAATATACTTTTTCAAGATTCAAATTTAAACCATGCGAAACAAAATCATAATATTCATCTTCAGATTGTATTTTAGAATTAAATTCTACTTCAATAAATGGACTCTGCTTTTCAACTTCAGCAAGAGGTGCTAAAGCAGAAGCTAACCATACAGCTGATGAAACATAGCCACCTCTGTTATATCGCAAATCAACAATTAATTCATTCACACCAGCACCTAAAAATTCATTTAAGACATCACCAACATTTGTTTTAAAAGTAGTAGAATCAATAAATTCCGAAATTGCTATATAGCCAATAATTTTTTCATTTTCTGTAATAACTTCGCTATGAATTACAGGATTTACATTAATTACTTCAGCTGTCATTGTTAGGGTTTCATCGGTGTCATTAATATTATTTGTCTCTGGAATAAATTGAGCCAATCCGAGTTTTTGTGTTTCATTATAAAATAAGGATTGATAATTACTGGTTGTTAATTGAGCATCATTAATTTTTGTAATAATATCGCCTCTTTCCAAGCCAGCCTTATCGGCAGGAGAATTTTCATAAACGTAGGCAACAATAATAAAAACATTATTTGTACCTGGATCCTGACCAAATAAGGGCGAATATCCCATTGAAACCGGAGTACCTTGAAGATCGGCTACTAAAGCACTGTAATTGTCTGTTATATACGACCAACGATCTTCGGTTTTGTATAATAAACTGTTGTAATAATTCTTTGGATTATCATGGCCATCCTGATCCAACATATCACTACTTATTTTTCCGGTCCATAAATAATAGTTGTTCATTTTTGAACCAATCCAATCGTTAATTTCTTTATATTCACCATCTTCATCTTTACACGATGTGAACATAAATGCAGCAACTAATCCAAATAATAGTAAAAATAAGCTTGTTTTTTTCATGAGTAATTTTTTAATTATTCGTAAACACAAATTTGTTTCTCTGCTTCTTACAGAACAAATGTATTTATTACGATTTTATGATCAAATATATTTATTAAATATCAACCTCTAACTGATACCCATCGCGCCTAACTACCATAGCATTTTCATAATCGTGATGTGTTCCCTCAACTTTTGGAATGTAAAGCGAACTTACTATTCTAAAGGCGGTTTCTTTTACCGATAAGTGTTTTTCTTGCCCAATTTCAACTGCAAATTTATATAAGGCTTTTTGATCAATATTTTTAAGCATTCCATCTTCTAAAATTCCGGGGATATACCACAGCAAATTATTTTTTCCCTTTAACATTTCACCACTCATGCTTGCCATAACCCCATGTAAGCTACGTTTTGCTGAAATAAACTCGTGAATTTCTGGAACATTAATATCTTCGGCAGCAGCTCCAACAAAAAGGGCGCTTCCTTTTAGTTTTGGGAATACCGTTTTGAATATTTGCAAGGGTACATAATGATTTACGTTTCCAACTTTTCCTTTATTTCTGCTTAACAAAACACCCGCAGCATTTACAAAATAATTTATTTCGTTAGCTTCCGTTTTTAATTTTTGAATGAATATTGAAAGCTCTTCAGAATTATGAAAATCGCAGGGGTAAGTTGAAATTTTTTGTCCTTTTTCTTTGGCTAAATTTTCAATTTCAGAAAGAACAGATTGGTTTCTATTATAATGTAAAATTAAGTTCGCCCCTCGTTTAAGCAAATCTTTTGCAATTTCAAATCCTAAAGTTCCACTCGCTCCCAAAACAAGAGCTGTTTTTCCTTTTAAATCATCTTCAAATAAATAGTCCAGCTTTTTCTTTTTCCATTCGCTATCGGGAACCAAATAGGTAAATGCTCCATAATTGCCACCCACGCCTGCCACCGGGCTGAGTATTTTCATTCCTGGGTTCAATTTACCTTGCTCGTTAAGCATTGAATAGGCGATGGGAACTGTGGCGCCTGAAATATTTCCATAGGCTTGTTGAGCCTCTAAAAATAATTGTTTTGGATGCAAGCCTAATTTTTGAGCGGCTGGAATTAATATCGCATTCCCCGTTTGATGCGGAACACATAAATCCAATTCATCAACTTTCCAAGTGGTTTTTTCCAAAGCTTCGTATGATGCCAAAGGAATATTTTCAGTAGCGCGATCTTTAATTAAAGAGTCGTCCATATATAAATTCCAATATTTATCAACACCTACAAAATCAATCATTTGCATGTCTTGATGATTGTTGATGGCTAATACACCTTGTGGTTTATCCGTTTCAACTCTAGAGAGAATTACTGCTGCGGCACCATCGGCAAAAGTTACGAAGGGAACAAATTTTACACGCTGGGTTAAAAACGACGACATAGTTTCGGTATGCGACACCACCAAATGTTTAGCTTCAGGATGGGTTTTAAAATACTCAGTGGCTCGTTCCAAATTTATATTAAACCCAGAACAACCTGAGGTTAACGAAAATGTAGGTTTGAAATTAGTAAAATCGACAAAATGAGATTTTATTGCTGCGGCAATGCCTGGTGCTTTTTGATGGGGTGAAACCGTACTAACAAACCAAGCATCAATTTCCTTTGGAGTTATTCCAGCATCTTTTAAAGCGTTATCAACAGCCTTTACGCCAAGCTCAAGTGACGATTCGGCATAATACAATTTCTTTTTTGTGGGAGGAAATGGGGTGACATGCCTACGAATATTGAATCCCATTTTTTCGCGAACAAAATAATCAAAGGGACCAATTTCAGGGTTCTTTTCTTTATAAGTCAAATAGTTTTTGCTTTTAGCCATGCGGTTTTCGTCAAAACCACGCAGCAATCCTTTGCGTAAAGCATCGGCAATAAACTCGTTGCTTACAGGGTATTTTCCTGCAGCATGTCCTATTCCAGAAAATATATAGCTTTCCATGTTTTTTATTTTGAGTAACAATGCACAAATATAACTAAGAAAATAAAAATCTGTGGAAATCTAGGTTCCAAAGTTATTTGAATCTGCATAATCAGCGTTTCATCAATAACCCAGATGTCCCCGATGAGGCTGTCTAAAAAGTATAGTTCAACTTTTGAAAACTTACAATATGAAAGTTAAATTTAAAATGGAACACAGATGACGCAGATTTTGGCTGATTTTCACAGATCAAATCAGTGTAAATCAGTTTTTTTCAGCGTTATCTGCGTTCTCTTCTTTCAATTTGAAAGTGTACTGATAAAGGTTTTCACTTTTTGGACACCCTCTTAGATAACAACAAATAATAAAGTTTAGAAAAATAACACAAGTACCTGTTCATAAACTGAGCAGGTATTTTCTTTGCAAATGTATAAATTGTACCGTTCCAGTTTTCTTTGATCATTATAAAAAGTTAACTCTGCTGAGTAAATTGTTAGCATGGATATAATTTCAGCACTACCTGAGAATGATATATAGAGAGTTGTGATAATGAATTAGTACTTTATGTTAAAACTAAAACTAAATATTAATCGTTAACTTTGTGGCAGATAATACAATGGAAATTATGAACATCGAGACAAGAAAAGTAAGTATAATCAATTGGATAACTCGTCTTAGTGATGAGAAAATTTTATCTAAAATAGAAAAGCTACAGAATACTGAACCTGATTGGTGGGATTTAATTAGCAACGAGGAAAAATCAGAAATAGAACAAGGTCTTGCAGAAATAGAAAGAGGCGAAACAAAAACCCACGATGAAGTAATGTCAAAATATAAAAAATGGCTTTAGAAATCATCTGGTCAATCAGGGCTGAAAAAGGCTTTGATAAAATTGTCAATTATATAGAAGAAAACTGGACAGAAAGAGAAATCAAAAACTTTATGCAGGAATCGCAAGAGTTTTTTGAATTACTGAAGAAAAATCCTAAAATGCTCCAACCATCCAGTAAAACTAATCTTTACCGTGGACCAATAAATCATCTCACAATGATTACTTATAAAATAAGGCCAAAGAAAAAGCAAATTGTATTAGTTAACATCAGAAGTACAAAACAAAAACCAATGAAATAAAAATAGCCTTTTTCATTACACCCGAAGGCGCTATATGCAACCGAGAAACGAGCTCTGCAAAACTAATTCAGGGCTGTCACAGAGTACGGGCATAATTTCCGCATTATCGCCAAAAATAAAACTTTGTAAAAACAGGTGTTTAACAAAAAACCCTAATCTAACCTTAACTCAATATTCGGATCCCAGAAAACTTCTTCAAAATTTTGAATCTGGTCATTTTTCACAAGAACTCCTTCACTTTCCAGTAATTCCTGCATAGTGTTTGTCCCTCCAAAAAAACGTTTGCCAGAAAGTATTCCTAATCGGTTAACAACTCTATGGGCTGGAACAAATTCTTTTTGAGAACTGGAACCATTCATGGCAAAACCCACCATGCGTCCGGCACGAGGCGAACCAATATAACGGGCAATAGCCCCATAACTAGAAACTCGCCCATAAGGTATTAATCGGGCAACTTGTAATACGCTATCAAAAAAATCGGTCTTACTCATCTTCAGGAATTGGCGGCTCCTTAAGTTTTATATTTGTGTCTAAATGAAACGATATGTAATTTATTTTATCACCCTCATCAATATGTAACTTTTCGTAGTAAGTTTGAATCGATAAAATTTTATCTACCCAATTTTCGCCATATAAATCGCGAGTGTTTTTTACAATGTTTAATTCATTCAACAGGGTAAGCTCTTGGGTGTACTGGTATAAAAAGGAACTATCCGTTTTTAAATGAACCAGGCCATTGTTTTTCAAAATCTTTTGATATTTAGCAAGAAAAACACTCGATGTGAGTCTCTTTTTTGCCCTGCGCTTTTTTTGTTGTGGATCGGGGAATGTGACCCAAATTTCATCTACTTCGCCCTCATCAAAAAAAGAATTTATCACCTCGATGCGAGTTCGTAAAAAGCCAATGTTTTTTAATCCAGCCTCTTGACTGGTTTTAGCCCCTTTCCAAATTCTGGCTCCTTTAATATCAATGCCAATAAAATTTTTATTCGGAAATGCCGTGGCCAAACCCACACTGTATTCTCCTTTTCCACATCCCAGTTCAACAACAATTGGGTTTGTGTTTTTAAAAAACTCTTTATTCCATTTTCCTTTTAAAGGATGATTTTCTCCCACAAAGGCTTTTATTTCAGGTTCAATTACATGCTCGAACACACCAATTTCCTGAAATTTATGCAATTTTCCTTTTCCCACTTTGATTTTAAAATTTTGCTTTTTCTATTCGCAAACCAGCGTCAACAATATGCTTTAAGCTAGTGTCGCGCATGGCTTGTTCAATTGTAAATGTATATTTTCCGGCATACGGAAAACGAATATTTCTCCGGTATGCAATTCTATTCGACCAAATGTTTCCAAAGCCCTTACCTAACCATTTCCCACTTGGGTCTGCCAAAACACATTCTAAGGTATCACGCATGTGTTTATTGTAGGGCAACTCGGTATCAACAAATAAATATAAATTACTGTATGCAAATTGGCCACTTATTCTATTATTTAAATAAACATTGTAAACAGCCAATGAATCAACAATATCCACCTCAAAAACCAAGGTGCTATCCTTATGCCAAACTTCGTTATTAAAGCTAATATTCTCTTCAAAAACTCTACTACTATCGCAAGCTACTACAATTATAAAAAGAGAGATAAAAACGAATAATTTATTTGTTTTCATTTTTGTGCGGAATTTTTCGTCGTTTTTTATTTCTTTTGGGTTTGTTTGTTTTCTTTTGATCATCGAATCGAGTTAAACTTTCCTGACCTACAACATTTGTATATTCGAGACTTTCGGTGGCTAAGGTAGGTGAGGTTTTAATAGCAACCACTTCGCCTTTTTTGCCCGTTTTATTTAATTCAATAATTTCAAGCACTTTTTCAACGGCCAATGGCATAATGTTCATTCCGCTAGCAGTTTCAACCAAATACCACATTATTTGACGGTAAACATCTGTTTTTATGTGCGTTGCTTTTCCAAGTAAAGTTTGCAACTGAATATCTGTTGATGGAAAGTCTTTTCGTGCATCCATATATGAATCAATTTCGTAATTCAAGCAACACTTTAATTTGCTACATTGACCAGCCAGCTTTTGCGGATTTAACGAAAGTTCCTGATAACGAGCTGAGTTAGTGGTAGCCGAAACAAAATTACTAATCCAGGTTGAACAGCAAAGTTCGCGCCCGCACGACCCAATTCCACCAATTCTTCCTGCTTCCTGACGAGCCCCAATCTGGCGCATCTCCACTCTAATTTTGAAGCGTTCTGCTAAAACTTTTATTAATTGACGAAAATCAACGCGCTCGTCGGCAATGTAATAGAATGTGGCTTTTGTTTTATCGCCTTGATATTCAACATCGCCAATCTTCATGTTAAGCTTTAAATCGCTTGACATTTTACGAGACTCGATCATAGTTTCCTTTTCCATGTCAATGGACTCTTTCCATTTTTCAATGTCGTTGGGCTTTGCTTTTCGATAAATACTTTTAAACTCTTCTTTTTTCGATATTCTGTGTTTGGTTAACTGATGAAGCACCAAAGGTCCTTTTAAGGAAACTATTCCAATATCGTGTCCTGGAGAAGCTTCAACGGCAACAATATCACCCGTATTTAAACGAATTTTATTGGTGTTGTAAAAATAACCTTTGCGCGTATTTTTAAATCGAACCTCATACAATTCTTCTTTTTGAATTCCTTTTGGGATATCAGAAAGCCAATCGAAAATGTTCAATTTTCCACAGTAATCGATTTTTAAATTTGAGGTTAATTCAGGATCTATATTTTTAACGGGGTATCCCCTTGAAAAATCATCTATCATTGTTAATATATTTTATCAATTTATTACCAAATAGTGTTGAAAATAAACGTGTAAAGATAATAATTAACCCGTAAAATTAAGGATATATTTTTTTGGAATTAAAATGAATTAGAATATTGAACATTCGAGGGCAAGATTGAATCAAACATTAATTTTACTATTTGCATCTTACGACACTGTTTTTCAACTCATAACAGCCTTTTATTTTAAAATTTAATTTTGCTTGCTTGGCATGCTAAAACTAAAAGTAGTTCCTATTCCTTCATCGGATTCAACCCAAATAGAGCCCTTATGTAGTTCTAAAAATTCTTTGCAAAGAATTAATCCTAAACCCGTTCCTTTTTCTTTTTCAGTTCCTTTAGTAGTATAGATTTCTTCAATTCTAAAAAGTTTATGAATTTTGTCTTTGGGTATTCCAACTCCATTATCAGCTACCCAAATCTTAGCTATTCCCGATCCATTAATATCATCGGGTTTAGCTCCAATTTTCACTATTCCATTTCTATTGGTATATTTTAAGGCATTCGAGAGCAGGTTTCTGAATATCGTTAAAAGCATGTTTCTGTCTGCATCCAATCGCAATTCCATTGGAATATGATTTTCCAAAACAATTTCTTTGTTATTGGCAGCCAATGCTATGATATCGATGGTTTCTTGAGCCAAATCGTGCACATTAATTGAAACCGGGTTAAATTCAATGCGTCCGGTTTGGGTTTTTGCCCACGACAAAAGGTTTTCAAGCAATTTAAAAACATTTTGCGCCGATTGATTCAGCAAATTAAGATAATTATCTACCTCGCGATCGGACATAACCTTATGGTTTTTTTGCAAAATATCAGTCAATCCGACCAGCGCACTAAAAGGGCTTCGTAAATCGTGAGCAATAATTGAAAAGAATTTATCTTTTTTGGCATTTAGCTCTTTAAGAGCCAACTCTGATTTTTCAATTTTCGCCAACGATCGAATTTTTTCTGTAATATCCACTTTAATAGCAATAAAACTAATCACTATCCCATTATCATCAAGAATTGGGGCAATACGTGCACTTTCCCAGTAGATGTCACCATTTTTTTTTCGATTCTCAAATTCGCCACTCCAAACCTCGCCACTTAAAATAGTATTCCACAATTCCTTATAAAACGCTATCGGAGTATTTCCCGATTGTAAAATTCTGGGGTTTTTCCCTTTTACTTCCTCGAAAGTGTATCCTGTAAACTCAGTAAAAAAAGGATTCACGTATTCTATATTCCCATCAATATCGGTAATAAGAATACTAGAGGGGCTATTAATTATACCCGTTGAAAGCTTTATTAATTCATGCTCATCGGTTTTGCGTTGGGTAATGTCGGAAGCTATTATTAATGTGCATTTGATTCCTTCGTACTCGATTAACGAAGCCGATAAATCAAGCCACCTTTCTTTACCTTGTTTGTCAATTAAATGAAAAAGATAATTACTTGGTACATCTTCACCAACAATTCTCTTATCAGCAATAGAAGTAAGTTCTTCTCTACTTTGCGGATGTATTAATTCCTTTGGCGATAGGGTTTCGGCATCTTGTATGGTATAACCTGTTATTCGTTCCCAGGCTTTGTTAACCAGTAGTATTTTTGAGCTCGTTTGAATAGATATTGCAGAATTACTTTGATCAAATATCTCTCTAAACTTTAGTTCACTGGAGTGCAGAGCTTCAACTAAAACTTGCTGCTTCAAAACAATACTTGCCAAGTTTATAAACGATTTTACAAATCCATTGTCCGAAATAATTTCATATTTAGTGCCAAGTAACCAAACAGATCCGAGCAAAACGTCGTCTCTGGTTATGCCAATTCCGTAAAGATTTCTGTTTTTAATTATTGGTTCAATTAACTCAAACAGTAAATTATCTGCTCCATTGTTGCTTAAAAAATTTAAAGTCTCATCCACCAAAAAAATACTACCTGTCTTAAGTTTTTCAATTAATTTTGATGAAACATTAAATGGATAATTATACAAATTAACATTACATTTTGCACTTGCTTTTTCCAAAAAATCAGCCTGTAATCCTTTGGCACTTGTAATTTGAATAGTGCTTAGCTTTTCATTTAAAGTCGATCCAATAATGGTATAGTTTTGAAGTTTTTCTGACAGCACTTTAGAAATATAGTCTAAAGTTTCATTTCTGCTTGACAATTTTAGCATTTCAACAGATGCATCGCTTAAGGTTTTAAACTTATCTTCATTATCAATCAATTGCTGTTCAATAATTTTTTGTTCAGAAAAATCGGCAATTACTCCATCAATGGTTTTTATATTTCCATCAACATCAAAACTTGCCCGTCCCCATTCCTGAACCCAAACAATAGAACGGTTTTTATGAACAATTCTATAGCGTAAATTAAACGATTCCCCTTTTTGTATTTGAGTATTAATTCTATCTTTTACATATTTAATATCATCGACATAAATAATGCTGCCGTACGAACGTTTTTTATTGTCAATAAAATCGGAAGGAGGATAACCGGTTAAATTCAAAATCTCGCTACTTAAAAACTTCATAGTCCAGTGCTCATCGTTAATACATTGGTATGAAACACTAGGAATATTCGACACAAAATCTTTTATTTTTTTCTCGCTTTCAATAAGAGCTTTTTCTGTGGTTTTTTGCTGTGTTATATCGCGAGAAAAACAAGAAACTCCAGATATTTCACAGTCGATGTAGATTGGATTAAATGTAATTTCAAGAAATATTTGCTGTTTTTTAAAAATAAATTCTTCTACAAGGCTGAATCGCTCACCTGCTAAAGCTCGCTTGTATCTTTCTGTCCATGTTGCTTTTAAAGCCTTAGGCAAGCGATCAATAATATTAACACCCACATTTAATGTAGCTCCAAAAGTGTTTTGGAATTCTTGTTTAAAATTACTATTAATTGTTTTTATACCGTAGTTTAAATCAATGGACCAAATATAATCGTTCGTGTTTTCAATTTGTGCAAACAAATTAGCCTGAATTTCTTTGTTTTGCTGTTCAATTTCTTTTTTTAATGATATATCTCGTGACACTCCTATTACACCATCAAAATTTCCTTGTTCATCGAAAATAGGATTTGTAATGGTATCAAACCAAACGATGTTCTGGTTTTTGTGAACAAGCGTTACTTCCCACTGTTTTTTATTGGGATCAGATTTTCCTGTTAATCTCTTATTTATGGCTTCATGTAATTTCACTTTTGTCTCTGGCGTACAAATTGATTCGAGCGAAATGTTACGAAATTCTTCAGGGGTATATCCCAACAAATTAAATACTGAAGGAGAGGCATAGCTAATTTGTAAATCCTTGTTCATTATCCAAACAAAATCCTCAATATTGTTTAAAATAAGCTCAAATTTATTCTTGATATCCTTAAGATTATCAATACTTTCTGTGGAATTATTAAACGATGAAGTCCTTAACTTCGACATAAGCTAGTATTTGTAGAAATAAATATTAGTACTTGAAACCTTCTCCTACTTGCACTTTCTATAACACAATTTATCCAAGTAAGTTTAAGAACAAAAAGTAATCAGCTTATAATCTAAGTTGAGCGATTGGAGCATAGCGAACAAGCGCTTTACTTAGAGTTAACCCCGATGTAGAGATTGTAGTGTTTCACAAACAAAGTGCAGTGAAATACTTACAAGAACTAAATCGTGAGCGAGAATCGCTCAATTTGGGTATAATTTAATTAAATAATACGGAATATGAAAATTTTATAACTGTTTGCTTTTTTGCGACATAAATAACCCAGCTAGTACCAATGCAATACCACATATTTTAAAAACAGATAATATTTCGCCTAAAACAAAATAAGCAAAGGCCGCCGTAAAAACAGGTATAGCATTTGTAAAAACACTTGCTTTTGTTATTCCCAAATGTTTTATGGAGTAAGTAAATAAAACATAAGCCAATGAAGAACCAAAAAAAGATAAATAAATCAGATTTAAAATTATTTTGCTTGAAAAATTGGCATTAATAAAGTATGGCCAATCGATAAAAAAGAAAAGCGGAAGAAAGTAGATTGCGCCAAACAAATTTTGCCAACTAATAATTGTAAACGAATTGTATTTATTCGTTAGCCTAACAATAATTGCTGAATAACCAAGTGCAGCCAATACTGCACCAAACAAAATTATTATTCCTAAAACCGATCCCGAAAAATGAAGATCTTTTCCTAAAACAACCATTAGTACTCCCATAAAAGAAACTACAATACCGAATGTATTAAACACCGAAATTTTATCGCCAAAAAATAAATAGGCAACATAGGGAGTAAAGATTGGAATAGTTGATATTATAACCGCAGCAATGGTTGATGAAACCATACTAACGCCATAACTTTCAGCAAGAAAATATAAAAAAGGTTGGAAAAACGACAACAATAGTAGCCAGGCAAAATCTTTTATTGTAGGAATTTGGAGCTTGCCAATAATTTTTGAAAATCCCAATAAGAATCCTGCAGAAAAAACCAAACGAATAGTCATCACCGAAATCGGCCTAAGCTCTTCAAACACAATCTTGTACCAAATATAAGTCATGCTCCAAAATGCCATTGAAAGAATAACTATGCCATAAACCATTGTTTTTTTCGACAACATTCTAAATATCTATTTTAAATTTGTTTTTTACCGATGCAAAAATGCATTATTTTTAATTAAGTTTTCACCAAAAAAATTCCTAATGGATAGTGATATAAAACATTTAATAAATTTTCGCCAATCGTTGCACCAAAACCCTGAACTTTCGGGCAATGAAGAGTTTACTGCCGAAGCTTTAAAAAGAACCATTATCCGTTTTCATCCCGATGATATTATTGATAATATTGGGGGATATGGTGTAGCATTTATTTTTAAAGCTAAGGCTGATGGTCCAACCATCATGTTTCGGGCTGAAATGGATGCCTTACCCATTCATGAATTAAACGATTTAGATTACGCATCAAGAGCCGATGGAGTTGGCCACCAATGTGGGCACGATGGACATATGGCCATTATGGTAGGAATAGCCGAACGAATTAGTAAAAACCGACCAACAAAAGGAAAAATAGTTTTGCTTTTTCAACCCTCTGAAGAGACGGGTGATGGAGCACAAGCTGTTATAGATGATCCTAATTTTTACCGAATTAGCCCCGATTTATGTTTTTCGATGCATAATATTCCGGGCTTTCCTGAAGGAAGTATAATTTTAAAAAACCAGACATTTACCGCAGCATCACAAGGTTTAATTGTTAAGCTTAACGGAAAAACTTCGCATGCAGCGGAACCTGAAAAAGGAATATCGCCCGCTATTGCTATGGCCAAAATTATTGAATGTATTCACGAAATTCCAGAGAAACAATACCTATTTAACGATTTTGTTTTAGCAACAGTTGTTCATGCCCGATTGGGCGAAAGAACCTTTGGCACAGCACCTGGGCAAGCTGAAATTCTAATAACCTTACGTTCATATGACGATGCAGATATAGATATATTGATTGAACATACAAAAAGTGCCATTCACCTTATTAGCAATCATGAACGATTAGAGGTCAATATTAGTTTTACCGATATTTACCCATCAACTCAAAATAATCCAAAATTGGTTAGCATGGTTTCTGACATAACAAAAAAACTTAAGTATAAATTAATAACTCTTGAAAAACCATTTCCTTGGGCCGAAGATTTTGCTCAATTTTCACAAAAATTTAAAAGTGTAATGTTCGGATTAGGAGCAGGTGAAGATCATCCGAAATTGCATAACGCCGATTATAATTTTCCCGATGAAATTATTCCTTATGGAATTAATGTTTATGATGAAATTTATAAAGAGCTGTTAACAAAATAGATCCTTATAATTGCTGCGACTGTACATATGAAATTATCTACTGAGTTCTATTTGCTTTTTTTTTGGGGTTCACATAAAAACAAAAGGCCTGATAATCTTTCGATTATCAGGCCTTTGCGTACCCGGGGCCGGTCTCGAACCGGCACGAGCATTACTGCTCACGGGATTTTAAGTCCCGCGCGTCTACCAATTCCGCCACCTGGGCATCCTAAACTTAAGGATTAAAGAGCGGGAAACGGGATTCGAACCCGCGACCCCGACCTTGGCAAGGTCGTGCTCTACCAACTGAGCTATTCTCGCATTATCGCAATTGCGGTTGCAAATATAGGCCTTAATTTCATTTCTGCAAAGAAATTTTAAAAAAAACACATACGAAAGAGCACATTTTTTGGCACTTATTCATAATTCATTCTTAAATAAATAGTTAGCAAAACACAATACTTAAAATTCTTTTATATTTTTACCGAAAAATTTGAATATGCAACGATTTAACGATTCAGTAAACAATTACATATATAATCACTCAACAAAGCCCAACGAACTTCTTGATGAATTGGAGCGTCAAACATATTTAAAAATATTACGACCACAAATGCTTTCTGGACCCATACAGGGAAAGGTTTTGGAGATGCTTAGCTGCATGATTCAACCCAAAAGGATATTGGAATTGGGAACTTTTACTGGATATTCAGCATTATGTTTAGCCAAAGGCTTAACATCAAATGGGAAAGTAATAACCATTGATATAAATGACGAACTACAGGAATTTGCTCAATCATTTTTTGATAAGAGTAAATACAAAAATCAAATTGAATTTTTGATTGGTGACGTAAAAAATATTGTGCCTAATTTAAATGAAGTTTTCGATATAGTTTTTATTGATGCAGACAAGCGTGAGTATTCAGAGTATTACAATTTAGTTTTTGATAAAGTTCGCCCGGGTGGTTTTATTATTGCTGATGATGTTTTATGGTATGGTAAAGTTACTGAAACTATTCCTGTGAACGATATGTATACAAAGGGTTTGTTAGCATTTAACGAAAGGATTCAAAACGATTCTAGAGTTGAAAATGTGATATTTCCAATTCGAGACGGATTAATGGTGGTCAGAAAATTGTGATTCTTCTATTGGGAGGCTAAAGCTAAAAACACTACCCTCATTTTTAACGCTTTCCACTCGAATTTCGCCATGATTTTTTTCAATAAACTCTTTGGTAAGTATTAGGCCTAAACCTGAGCCTTTTTCTTTATTTGTACCCAAAGTTGTGTGAGGTTTATCAATTCTAAATAATTTGTCAATTTCCTTTGGATCCATTCCTTTTCCAGTATCATTAATGTGAATCCAACGGAATTTTCCCTCTAATGAAGTGGATAAAATAATTTTGCCGTTTTGTCCGGTAAACTTAATTGCATTAGCTAGTAAATTCCTCAATATGGTTTTTACCATTTCCTCATCAGCAAATACATTTTCGGTTCCTTTGAGTTTGTTTATTAAGCGGATACTTTTTTTGTTGGCTTGTGAATCAAATAGTTCAATATTTTCGTGAATTAATTCTTTAAGGTTTATTAAACGAGGCCTATAACTAATACTATTCCGGCGTAAATGTGCCCAATCTAACAAGTTTTCAGTTAAATTAAAAGTATTGCCTGTAGTCTCTTTTAGTTGTCCAATTAAATTTTTTAATTGATCGGGCTCAAGCATGTCGAGTTCATTGTAAATTATATTAAGAAGGGTAAATATATTTGATAATGGACCTCGTAAATCATGAGCAATAATCGTAAATAGTTTGTCTTTATTTTCGTTTGTAATTTTTAATTCATCACGTTGGGTTTCAATTTTTAATTCGGCGTCTTTAATTTTTGTGATATCGGTATCAATAGCAATTAATTGCTGAAGATTTCCTTCTTTATCTAACAATGGAGTTAAAGTGGTTTGTGCCCATATACCATTTCCGTTTCTATTTATTGCAAAGTATTGATAAATAGTGGTTTCTTTTGTTTCAATACATTCTTTAATGGACGAAGCAATGTTAGGGTTTTCACTTGCTTCAATAAGGTTACGGCCTCGCTCAAATACAAATTGTTCCAAGGTATAACCATACATTCTTGTAAACCCTTTATTTATCCATTGAATGTTGCCTTCCTTATCAAAAATAACCACGGCATTGTCCGATTTTTCAGCAATAATTGATAATTTTTTTAATTCCTGATTAGCTAATTTTAATTTCTTGGCGGTTACTTCAATTTCGTCTTTTTGCAATATAATTTCCTGAGTTCTCGAATTAATAATTCGTTCAAGCTTTATTTTATCGAGGCGTAATTTTTTTGTTCTAAAATAAACAATGGCTGTTATTAAGGCCATAAATAATATGGCATAAATTAAGTATGCCAATAAAGTTCTGTATAATGGCGGTAAAATTGAAAAGGAATATTCATCAATTTCGCTAATCTGACCTAAATAGTTTTTAGCTTTTACTTTAAAGGTGTATCGTCCTTCAAATAAGTTTGTAAATTCTTTTTTTGTTTCTTTTGTCCAATCAGACCATTTGTTATCGTAACCATCAAGATAATAACTGTATTTTAAATCTTGTTCTTTTACAAAATATGGAGCAGAATAAAAAAAGGCAATAAAGTTTGTATGGTGATCAATCTTCACTAATTTTTTTGTTTTTTTTGTACCCCAGTAAATAACGGAATCTTTTTTTGTAGCAACTTTTCTAATTATCACTTTAAAATTTGAAGTTTTTGGATAATTGCTATATTGGTTAAAATGAAATAAACCATCGGAAGTGCCTATCCATATGGTTCCGTTTTTTTCAATGTATTGCTGTTCAACAATAAATGGAGGTAGTCTTTTTAGCAAAAGAGAATCTAACGAGAATACACCATTTGATTCTGTCACAATATATTTTCCATTTATCCAATGTTTATTGATGCTGTCAAAGTTGTATTTAATTGGGTTGTTTGGTTTAATGGTAAATTGATTGTAAAATTTTGTATCAGGAATAAATTTATCTTTTATTGGATCAAATTGAAAGAGCCCTTTGTCAGATGAAAAATAGATTTCGTTATTTAAATTTAATAGTCGAATATCTCTTTCAATAGCTAATCCATCTGATTGCGTGTAAATTTTATTTGTGTAATAGGAACTGTCTTTACTTTTAATAATATCGAATTTTGCCACCCCAGTATATATTAGTCCAGCCCAGATACGTCCATTATGATCTTCGATTAATTGCCTAACTTCAACATTAAAACGAGCAACTTTTTTTGGTTCTGTAAAACTATTTATATCGGGTATATAATCGATGTATGCAAAATAATACCGCATTCCTAAATAAATTCTATTGGGTATTTTTTTTGAAACCAGTATTTTCAAAACGCTTTGACCCCTAAAAACACGAGAAATACTATCGTTTTCATAGATCCACAAACCACGGCCTGTTCCAATTAAAAGTTTATTTGAGAATTCTTGCAAATCCCATGTTTGAGTTTCAATGTTGTTGCATTTTTTAAAGACATCTAGCTCAACGGAACCATCATTTTCTAAATAGTAGAGTCCATTCCCCGTTGCAACGAATAACTTTTTATCAAATCGACTTACATCAGTAAGTGACCCAAGCAAGCCAACGGATTCATCCCAAAATCGAAACATATCGGTAATTTCAATTTTTGCAATGCCTTTTTCTAAAGCACACCAAAGTACGCCATTTGATTCATACAGATAATAAACCGTTTCATCTAGTAATCCAGCTTTCTTGTTTATTACTTCTATAAGCTTCCCTTCGCCATCAACAATGGCTACCCCATTGTGTATAGTAGCTAAGGCATATTTGTTTCTGGATATTTGAATCGCCTGGTATATTTCATTTTTTTCTGCAAAGGCTTGTAAGTTTTTGTTTATTAGACTATAGGACCCTTTTTTATAATTTACTTTATACAATCCATTTTCTCGTGTAGCTATTATTATATTTTCGTCATCTATCGCTAAAATTGAATTGATAGATTCAATTTTAACTTCTTCTCCATTGGGCACAAGCTTAAGACTATCGCCAGATAAAATAGTTAAACCATAGCCAAAATCGTGAACAAAAAAAGCATTTGGCGTTGGAAAGCACAGGTAAAAATTTTCGCCCTTGCTTTTATATGTTTTAAATGATTTACCATCGTATTGAAACAACCATTTATCGGTAAGGAAAAAGATATCTCCATTGTATTGGGCACAACTCCATACCTCTCCAAAATTTTGATAAATGCTGTCTAGTTTTGGTTTTAAACTAATAAATTCAACTTTTCCGTGAGCATTGGGTTCTAAATATCCAAACTCACCAACAGCTCCCACATAAATTCGTCCTTCGGGCGATTTGGCCAATGAACGCACCGTTGAATGATTTGAAATTTGTATGGTTCTCCAAGAGCTTCCATCAAATGTAATTACACCCACTTGATTACCAAAATACATGATACCGTTTGAATCTTGTTCAATTACCCAGTTTTGTGTATGACCTTTATATAATTTGCTTGTGTAATTCTTAATGAACGGTTTACCATTTTCTTTGGCTCCGACACTAAAAAAACATAGTGATAGTAATAGAACTATGAAAAAGTAGCTGTACTTCATTGCAGTTATGCTGTTTGCACGAATATAATAAATCTATTTTATGATATAAGTTTTGTTTGCAATAAATCTGTTCATATGTGTTCCTTAATATAAAAGTAAAAAATATTTAATGCTTGAAAATGCTGATTTTTTAATCTATTATTTATTGTGAAAGTGAATCTTTATCAAGCAAACGATTGTTTAAATTAAGGCTTTGTTTAATAAACTATGCAGCAGTTAATATGTTAAATCAACAAGTTTAATTTTGAATTTTTTTAAAATTCTAATTGAAAATTAGTTGACGGCAATATTTTTAAATAATTTTGCACGGCTCAAAAATTAGACAGAAAATAATAAAAATGATATGAAAAATAAAAAAGCTTTATTAATGATCCTTGATGGATGGGGTGTTGGAGATAAATCGAGGTCGGATGTTATTTCAACAGTTGGTGCACCTACTATGGAGAAATTGGCAAAGGAATATCCAAGTGCTCAGCTTCAAACAAGTGGCGAGAAAGTTGGATTGCCCGATGGCCAAATGGGAAACTCCGAAGTTGGTCATTTAAACATTGGTGCAGGACGTGTGGTTTATCAGGATCTTGTAAAAATTAATCTTGCCATTCGCGATAAATCTATTGAGAAAAATGAAGTAATATACAATGCTTTTACTTACGCAAAACAAAATAACAAAGCTGTTCATTTTTTAGGTTTAATTGGACCTGGTGGGGTTCATGCCATGACTAAACATTTATTGGCCTTGTGCGATATGACTGCAAATTACGGCCTTGATAAGGTTTTTATTCATGCCCTTACCGATGGTAGAGATACCGATCCGAAAAGTGGATTGGGTTTTATGAAAACAGTAGTCGATCATATTGAAGGTTCAAAGGTTAAAATTGCATCGTTAATTGGTCGCTATTATAGCATGGATCGTGACAAACGCTGGGAAAGAATTAAAGAAGGATATGATTTAATGGTAAATGGAAAAGGAATTCCATCAACGAATATTTTAAAAAGCATTGAAGAATCGTATAAAAACGATGTAAGCGATGAGTTTATAAAACCTACGGTAATGGTTGATGAGAATAATGCTCCACTTGCAAAAATTCAAGAAGGGGATGTGGTTTTCTGCTTCAATTTTAGAACCGATCGTTTACGCCAAATGACTACGGTTCTTACCCAACAAGATATGCCCGAACATGGAATGAAAACGATTCCTTTGCATTATGTTACCATGACAACTTACGACGAAAGTTTCAAAGGTATTCATATGGCTTTTACAAAAGATAACGTTAAAAACACCATTGGTGAGGTGGTTTCAAAAAATGGCTTGAAGCAAATTCGCATTGCTGAAACTGAAAAATATGCGCATGTTACTTTTTTTATGAACGGTGGGCGTGAAAAAGAATTCGATGGTGAAAAACGAATTCTTGTAAATTCTCCAAAAGTTGCCACCTATGATCTGCAACCCGAAATGAGTGCTTTTAAAGTTAAAGATGCCATTGTTGCTGAATTAAATAAGGCAGAAGTCGATTTTGTAGCGTTGAACTTTGCAAATGGCGATATGGTGGGGCATACCGGAATTTATTCTGCTATTGAAAAAGCAATTAAAACGGTTGATCAATGTGTGGGCGAAGTGGTTGAGGCTGCCAGAAACAATGGCTACGATGTGGTAATTATTGCCGATCATGGAAATGCTGATTACGCTGTAAATCCTGATGGATCTGCAAACACTGCACATTCATTAAATCCAGTTCCAATTATTGTGGTTTCGGATCAAATTAAGTCGGTTGAAAATGGAATTTTAGCCGATGTAGCACCTACTTTGTTGCACTTAATGGGATTAGAAATTCCAAGCGATATGACCGGAAAAGTTTTAGTGAAATAAATTCATTAACAATTATATAAAAAAGCTTCATTATTTATTTAATGGAGCTTTTTTATACATAAATTAGGTAAAAAAACAATCCCCATCCCCATCTTGTATATTAAGATTATGAGTATTTATATCAATATTTTTGGCAAAAGACTTCATAATAAAATATTTTTGAACCATTTTTTTTGAAAATATAGCTCTGGTTTTAACTTTTGCTATTCTGCTTAAGAGCTGCTCATGGTAAAATGTGATTGTTTCAACATTTTTATTTAGGCCTATCGAAATAATTGATTCAAGCATTTGCAAACTTGAAGTACTATCAAAAAAATAAGGAATCGTAAGTTGATCATCCCTTATTTTTAAAATGGCTAAAGATACCATTGTACCATTTTCGCTTCTTGATTTAACAGAAATATATTCAAAGCGTTTGGCAAATTGCGAAAAAGGATAATTATTATTTGTATGCTTACTTGCAATAAGCCATGGATAATTAAATATCCATTTCAATTCTTCTTCCCCTCTATTAAACACCGATCTTGCATTTGAAACGATGAAACGATAATCTTCTGCTGACAATTCAGATGCAATCTCAATAGTCTTTGAAATACCAAATTGACGGTTCCATAACTTCGAATAGGGTGATAAAAAAACATTAATTAGGTAATCAAGTATTTTTAATAAGGGGGTGATAAAAAACATTTGAGGTATTCTCTTGGGTATAATTTTATGAAGAGTAGACTTGTAATATAATCTCAAGCCCTCTTTCAAATTAAGGAGATCAAATTTATTGGATTTATCATAAAGTTTTTTTGAATTTGGTGCATAATTCGTAAACATTAAACGACCCTTCCAATCCCTATAAACTTCATTAAATAAGCTTGTTGAAACACCCCTTCTCCTATACTCTGAGTGTACCCAATTTCCACTAAACCAACCAAATTTAAATGCAATATTTTCTTTATAAATAATATCCGCTAAAATGGTGCGAAATCCTACTATTTTATTATTTAATACGGCTAAGTAAAGCACAATATCTTGGTCTTGTGCCCTTGGGTTATTTTGATAAGATTCTAGACGATTTTTACTTATAGGCAAGACCTCTGAATTTTTAATAAAATCAGTTTCGAATAAATTTGCAAGTTCAGAAAGCTTGTATTTTTTTATTTCAATGTTTAATAAACTCATTTAAAAAAAGGTATTTTACTTTTTGAGTAACGATAATATGTTTCTTTTTGGGATCCAAATCCTTTAAAAAAGCGAGCCACACCCTCAATCATTGACCCTTCAAAATCGAGCATCAACTGTTTTCCTGCATTTTCTTTTATTAATTGGTTAATTAACCAAAACATCGCTTTTTTATCTTTTCCTTGCTCCGTTGAAACCGAAAACAAATAGGTTATTCTTGATTTGAAATATACTAAAAAAACAGCCCCAATAAGCTCACCATTTTCGTTTACAACGCCTTTAATTTTTCCGACACTCAATGTAATTAGTTCATTTATTAGCCGATACATGATTCCATACTGAGTATCTGAGAGCTGAGTTAAAGCGTTATTCTTTTTTATCGTAAAAAACGTTTCTAAACTTATCGACTCTGTTAAACTCAAATTCTCCTTTTCTGATTTTTTAATATTTCTACGCGTGTTTTCCGAAAAGTTTTTAGCTAGCTCCTCACAACTTTTATTTAAAGAGAGAACATAATTTGTTTTAATGTTCAACGACAACTTCTTTATCATATTTAAATAATTTAACGAAGCATCGTATTTTAAAAAGCTCTTTGGTATTTTTTGTAAAAATTCATAGGTCTGGTCATCGGCAATTTTTCTGTAAAAAACACCCAACTGCTGCGCAAAAAATGGATGATAAACATACTTTAGTCCAAATTTCTTTTTCCAGGGCAAGGGCATTACAGCCTCGTAATCGTCAGAAATTAAGGCATCCCAATTTTCGCAAACAATATCTAAATACCAACTCATTCCATAAATCATAGAATTTACTGCATTCGAAACGCAAAAATTCCACTTTTCCTTATCAATTTCTTTATGCTTGAGATACCTAATTGCCATAATACAAAGTTAATTATCTATACTTATTAAAAAACATAAAATTATTATGAATAATCAATAGGTATTTGATCATAATGTTATTGCATAAACTTGAAGTTTACACTAATTTCGCAGCCTTAATTAAATGAGAATGTTACAGATTGAAAATACTATCGTAAGCTTTGATGTTTTAGAACTAAAGTTTGTTTGTGAGTTAGGGGCATGTAAAGGTGCTTGTTGTGTTGAAGGAGATTCGGGAGCACCTTTAGAAGAGGAGGAAACCAAACAAATTGAAGACGTTTACGAAACTGTAAAAAAATACATGACCCCAATGGGTATTAAAACGGTTGAAAAAAAAGGCAAATGGATAATTGATTCTGATGGTGATAAGGTAACACCTTTGAATAATAATAAAGAATGCGTCTACACTTACAAAGATAAAAGTGGAATTGTTTTTTGTGCCATCGAAAAAGCTTTTTTAAACAAAGAAATTAATTTTCATAAACCCTTATCTTGCCATTTATATCCAATACGCATTACTAAATACAAAGATTTTGATGCCGTTAACTATGAAAGAAATAAACTTTGTATTCCCGCAAGAGTGAATGGCGAAAGATTAGGAGTTCCCATATATAAGTTTGTAAAAGCTCCGCTTATAAGAAAATATGGAGCAGAATGGTACGAGCAATTAGAAATAGCTGTTGAAGAATTATCGAAGCAAAATAGAATAAATCAATATTGAGCCCAGTATAGAAAGAGAATAAATCAGGAAAAGTTAAAAATCAGTATTATTCCAAACTTTAAAGCCTGTCTGGCTGGTAGGCAGGAGAGTCTGATTCTAAGCGTTTTTCCCTGTTCTGCCCGGTAATGCCATTTACTTTAGAATATTTAATGTTTTAGATATAAGATTTCATTGAATATCGAACAAAGATTATTCGCTAACGCTCATGAGAGAAGTTATTCGCTAAGGCTCATGAGAGAAGTTAACGAATTTTGATTTCAGAATTAACAACTTCTTAAATCGTTAATCAATGTTCCTTGTTCTTAAATATATTTTTAGAATGTCAGTAGATAAGTTCATATGTACAAACGCAGCAATTATACGGGCTTATTATATGTGCAAATGCTGTCAGGAGCTACGCACGCTGACAGATTTGACCTGACAACGTCCGAAGGTCTTGTCAGCGTCTCTCTCACGAAATGAAACATGAGAGAAGTTATTCGCTAAGGCTCATGAGAGAAGTTAACGAATTTTTATTTCAGAATTAACAACTTCTTAAATCGTTAATCAATGTTCCTTGTTCTTAAATCTCAGACTTCCAATCCTATAATTGTCAATCAAATAGTTACGTGAATATGCTCGTAAAATAGAAATGATTATTTTTGTT
>JAEINW010000059.1 GCA_016342715.1 Salinivirgaceae bacterium
ATATATGGCATAAAAAAAACTCATGGTGAAACTAAATGACCACCTGATTTTATGAATCGCTCAATTTAGGTTAAAGTCAGTTTCATGATTGTAACTTACAAAAATCTTATTAGCAAAAGACCGTTCATTATTTGATGGTGGTTTTTGATCATTTTGATTTTTACTCACATCATTTGGAGAACTCGACAGGGTATTTCTTTTTTTATATGATACAGTACTTTTTAACTTAATATCAAACTTATCGGTTATATCGTTTCCTATTTCTTTAAAAACAGCTTTGTAATCTTTAAGGGAATTAAATTTATCATTTACAATGTTTTCAATAACTTGACTATTGGTACCTTTCCCAATTCCGATTTTTGAAATATCATATACAAATAAGTTGTTTGGTTTATATATTTCAAATTCCCTATTTCCAATTTGTCTTTTCCCAAATTTACCTTGTTCCACATAATCTAGGTATTGATAGAATTCTTCCGTTGTAATACCAATAAGGGGAATGTGGTTTAGTCTGCCTCCTTCTGATATTGGAAGGTTTTGACCTGTTTCATTAAGAACATTTAATAATTCCACATTAATAAGTTCATCTTTTTTCATAATCATATTATTTGAACTCTATTAAATAGCTTTTTTAACCCTTGTTAATTTTCTTCCACCATATCTAAAGGTGTAAAGAAATGGAGCATTTTCTTCTTTTGTCTTTTCCACAATATATGGCCAAACCCTTAGAACAGTCATAGAAAATTCGAATCGGTCTAACTTATCATTACCCCCAGTTTTACAAGCAATAACGCGACAACCATCCTCATAATGTTTTAGTGTGGTAATTTCAACTCCTCTATTCCGATTATCAACTAATAAAAAAATTGCATTTTTTAATTCTGGTGAATCTATTTCATAATTGGATCCACTAACTAACTCATATTGCTTTTCCTTTTGCAAATTATGAATCTGAATAAGAATATCTACGAGTCTCTTCGGATAATTTACATCAATATAAATCTTCAATTTTTTCATGACATGTATGCTATCGCTGCTTTTATTTCATCTTTAGAAATACCATAATCTTGCATTAAATCAGGAATTGAATCTTCACCATCATAAAACTTCATAACGGTTTCTACTTGAATTCCTTCATGTTCTTTGAATGAAGGTTTTCCGCCACCTACTTTCGGATCAATAACAATTTTGCGAAATCCTTTAGTTGGAACTAATCTTTGAGCAACTCCAGAAGTATTAAACTCTATATCCCTGAAGAAATCTCTAATTAATTCAAGATTAAACTGGCCTGAACCATCCAATGTAACAAGTCCATCAGGGAATTCAAAAATTATGGATTTCCCTGCTACTTTAAGATTATCTCTGACATTATTAGTGGCAAATGGATAAATCCTATTTGATTTCTTTGCTAAATCTGTCCTCGCTTTAAAAATTGTTTTTAAATTGAAGTCATTCTCCAATAAGGTTCCTATTACTACTATTTCTACTAAGCCATGGAAGCTAATTCTTCTTTGATCAATGTCTTTCTGACCAGTATTATCCAACCCTTCATATTGTGCATTTGATAATTTAAGAAACCATCTACGTACTTTATCATAGGATTGCCCTATTATATCAGCGACATCTTTTATTGAATAAATCCCTTCATGTACTCCAAACTCTCTCATTGCAGCTTCGTTTTCAGTTGTAAATAATGATTGTTGTATAGCATCACTAATTTTCTCTTCTTTTAATTTAGGTTTTATCTTTGTTTTTGCCTTTGCCTTCTTATCACTAAACTCAACACCTTCAGGTATGGGTTGACCTTTATCGGCGTAAAACTTTTCTACATCGGCTTTTTTATGCAAACCTTGCATAATTTCCTCTTCGTAGCGTTCGTGGTTAAGTAGTAGTAAGCGTTTTAGTACCTCTTTGCGGGCTTCGGGGTTTATGGTGTAGCGCGTGTGATCGTTTTCGGGCAGGTAATCTACCTCGTAAAAACCGTGGGCAAGGTTTATGGCTTTGCCCCATTTTTCAGAATCCTCATGCCAGCCGTAAGCTTCTAATACAGCTTCATCCATTTGTTTGTGCTTCGTTCGAAATAATTCATAGCCAGGTTTATTTTTGTGGAATTCATTATAAAACTCTCTCAATCCAATTTGATAAGTTTTCAAAAAATCACTTCTATCATTGTAATAATTTCCTGATAGTTCATCAAGTTTTTCAATATTATGTAGATGTAAAAAAGGGAACGTGGATAATATTTTTGAGGAATTATAAGTAAGATCAGACTTCATTGTAGATCCATACTTCCATGCCCATTCAATATGTATGGAAGATTGAAGAATCCCAAACACCCATAATTGATCTGCATTTATTAAGACAATCCGTTGATCATAAAGATTATTTGTACTTAGAAAATTAAATCCACATGTTTTACTTACTTGAGTTATTCCCAAAATCATTTCTTTTGAGGATATTGTGTCATAAAAATTTAATCTTGCTCTTTCAAAAAGCCACCATTTTTTATATGCAGCATTTGAAGGTTTTAATTTTCGCCTATGCGGTAGTACCTTTTCTTCAACATGCTTGAACAAATTTGGATATTTATTTATACAAAACTCTTTTTCATAATTTTTAAAATCAATTATATACCTTTGAGGGAAAAAGGTGTAAGTATTATTGAACTCCTTACCATTCATATACCCTCTAATTAACATTTGTTCTTCATCTGAAAAACACTCTTGCTCTTCTTTAGTAAGAATAAAACCATCTCCATTTACATTTGTGCCCAATGAGGAAATATTGCTGTTTTGAACTAAATCAAAAGGATTTCCAATATCAATTGAGTCATTTAACAATGATGATATATCTTGAACTTCTTTCCCATCTAAGAAGACATTCAACTTTGTTCTTCCTTTTGTTAAGGTAACAATTGAAATTTGTACCGCTGCATCACCAGGCCATCTTATAGAAGATATTGCATGATTAATACAAGCTTTTTTATTTTTGATTAAATATTCCAAAGCAAAAATTCGAGTGTCGCCTTGGGAAATAGTATTTGTGGAAATTAAGGATATAAAGCCATTATTCTTAATAATGTTATAATTTCTACGGAAAAAGTATCCTACTAAATCTACATTTCCTTTCGATTCCTCATTATTTTCTTTTATATATTGTAAATAACTATCTCCCAAAGAACTACTAATCTTACTTCCTCCTTTAAATGGTGGATTTCCCAAAATACAATCAAAACCCCCATTGCTAAAAACCTGAGGAAATTCTAGAAACCAATGGAAAAAGTGTTTATCCTGGGCTATGGCCATTGAAGCTCCACGATCTAAAATTTGAGTTCCGGCATTTAAGTAAGTTCGGTATTGGGCATCGGTAGTTAGTTTCTCTTTATTGTCCATTGTTTTGGGAATAAAGAACTGAGCAACTTGTAAGTCAGCCATGTTTTTTAAACGGAACCATTTGCTACCGGTAGTTAGTTTTTTGTAAGCTTCCGCTTTGGCAGCTATTTGTTCCGGGGTATTTTCAGGTAAGGCAACAAAAACTGCAAAGTCTTTGCGCAAGCCTTTTAAACTATCATCTGCAGCGCTTAAATCGTAAGTAGTTAGCTGTGCTCTGTCTTTTCGTTCTTTATCGTTTTTCTTTTTAAAGGTTCCGGCTATTTCTTTCTCATCTCCAGGTAAAGTTTTAAAGGCTTCGCTTGCTATCCCATTTTCCAATTCTTTAAAATGAGCCAAGCCCACAATGGCATTGCCATTTTTAATGTGATGGTCTAAAAAATTTAGGGGTTCATTGGGGTTGTGGGCTTCTAACCATAAGGCGACTTTGCACAATTCAACGGCCAATGGATTTAAGTCAACTCCATAAATACAAAATCTTATAACATCGCGTATGGCTTTTCGTAAATGTTTGGGGCTGGGTTGTTCCACAAGGCTTCGTCCTTCAATACTTTCGCGCAAAATAGCCAATTCCATACCAATGCGTCGGGCTGCACTTAATAGTATGTGCCCACTACCACAGGCTACATCGCAAACGGTAATGGTCAATAAAGCATCGCATTGGGCTTGCATTTGTTCGTATTCATCTGTAGCCTTTGCTTTGCCTTCTTTAAGTTTATCTTCGATAATGTAATCCAGCGAATGTTTTATCAGTGGTTTTACCAGTTCTTCAGGGGTGTAATGCGAACCGCTGGATGATCGGCCATCGCCTTGTTCAAAGCTGAAAGTGGCTAATTCATGTTCAATTTTTATAACGGGTTGGTATTCCAACAAACCTTCGTAAACCGAACCAAATTCTTCCACATCCAAATCGGCATAATTTACCCGGGTCCATTGTTTGTTCTCATTCTCGAACATCACCAGATAACGCAAAACCAATAATAAAGTCTCATTATCTAACTTTTGTTGAGTCAAAATGCCTATAGCCTCCGGTGCAAATAAGCCTGAGCCTAAGGCTTGAATTCCCAATTTATTACCATACTGTTCGCTCTCAAATAGCTTGAAGGTGCTAAGCAAGCCTTCCCATAAATCGGTTTTTCTGGGGTCAACATAAACTCTTTTTTCAGCTAGTTTGGTAAGTCGTTGTATGCTGTAAAAATCGTAGTAAAAGCGTCTTTTTTTCTGTATTTCTTCGCTGCGCTTTTCAGGATAAATCAAATGTCGTTCTTCAATCACCAATAAAAACAATATCCGGTAAACCGCGCGTAATAGGTATAAATAATATTGGTCGGCATTTAAGTCCTGAGTTGCTAATTCTCGTAATGAAGTGTTTTGTGGGTGTTTTATGAGTCCATTACCCAATAGGCGGATGGTTTTTTCAACAGCTTCGCTTAGGCGTTCACGTATGCGTGTTCCACTGGCCAAGGCCTCCTGATGATAGTATTCAAAAATACTATCTTCGGCAGCATCAATTTTATCGGCCATGCGTGTGGCATGCAATACACGAAACAGGAGAGCAAATTCAGCATACAGCTCTTCCTCCATCATGCGTTCCAGATCAAACTCCAGATAGCTTAAGCGAGCCAAACGGGTGGCATCGCGTAATACCCGTAAAAAAGAACCATTAGAGGTTAAAGCATACAAATGCTCATGATTGTTCAGGTATTCCTGTACCAAAGCATGAGGCGATAATCGGGCTCCATGTTTGGGACGATCATCCAGTTTTTGATTTACGCCAACAATATGTACCGGGAAACCTTCTTTATTTATAGCCCGATGGCTAATAGCATATGATTTTTCATTGATTAATTCGGCTTTCGCAATTTGCAGGTCGTACCCCAAGGCCTGCATAAATGGTACCATCCAATATTGCCTGGTTATGGTGGTTCCTGTGTCATCGGTTTTCAGGTTTTCCTTTTTGGCACGAAATCCTTTCCAATGTGCCTGCGCAATGGCCCACGCAATTCCTATTTCATCACGAACGGCTGTATTGTTGTCCAGATTAAAGTCTGATGGTTTCTGGTAGCGAATATCATCCTGACTTATTTTTGTCAAGATATCGCTAGATATGATGTTGCCTTGTATATTAATGGATGAGAAAATCATGATTAAAGGGCTTTAGGTTTTGGCATTAGAATATATACTCCCATAACATCGGGGGGTAATATGGGAGTTGCTTTTTCGTAGCGTCTGCCACCCACCAATTCTTTAAACCGGCCATGAGCTTCTACCAAGTTTTCAGCACGTTTTGTAGCCACCTCAATAAACTGGGGCTTTAATTGGGTAAAGTGTTCCATTTCGCGAGTTAAATCGGCTTTTTGGCGTTCTTCAGGCAATTGAATTAAACTTGAGGCATTCATTAAAAGTTGCTTGCCTTCGGTATAATCAATGCTTTGCAAATCATCACCCATCCCCCGATAGCCCCATAAGTACATTTCTTCAGAAATAACTTCACGTTTTGAGTTTACTTCTTTAATCACATTTCGTACACGGAACATGACTAATGTAGTTCGGGTTTCTACCGCATCGGTTTGTATTTCCGACACTCGAGCCAATGATGGATACTTTTCATGTCCATCGAATGCCAAGGCCAACATGAAATGACAAATTTGCTCCACAAATAAGTGGTTTCTACCAATATACCTGTATCCTTTAGGTGTTGGAGATTCAAAACTAATTTTCACCACATCAAGGGATGAAAAATGATTTTTTAAGTGGGCTGGTAAATTGTTTATTTGAATCCGGTATCCTTGATCTTCTTTTGTAAACGAAGCCCCTAAAAATTCAAGGGATTGCATAACAAAATGTTCCACCGTTTCCACATCGCCTATGGCTTCATCCACGGCTTGTAAATCTTTTTTAATGGTTTCAGGTTTTATGCTCTCATGAGCAAATATACTGCGCAGTTTTTCGCCTTTTTTACGTGCTTGCTCCAATTCATTTTTCACCTGATCGCCAGCAAATAATTGCATCTGAGTAGCTTCCTTTCCTTGGTTGTCGAAAAGTATTTTTTGCGCGGCTTTGGTCATTAGGTTTTCACTGTCTTCTCCAATAGAAATAGTTACCCCAGTTGTTTTTTGAATCTCTTTTATCTTCCGAATCAGCACTTCCATTACAAATTCATCCATAGGATTATCTTGCCCATAAAGCATGCAAGTTTTAACTTCAGGAGCATCTTGCCCAAAGCGATCCACACGTCCTTCTCGTTGTTCTATTCGATTCGGATTCCAGGGCAAATCGTAGTGTAATACAGCTGTAAATAAGTTTTGTAGATTTATACCTTCACTTAAACAATCGGTAGCCACCAGCACTCTTTTATCAGATGTCTCCATGCCATCAATAAGTTCTCTGCGTTGCTCGTCGGCAAGTTCTGATGTTACAGCTTCAACCCGTACTTTTTTGGGTAATGCCTCTTTAAGAAAAGCTGCAACATATTTAGCTGTTGGAATGTATTGGCAGAAAATAATAGGATAATGACCTTCATCTATCCATTGATTGATAAGATTTAAGGTAGACTTAACTTTTTGGTCTTGTTTAAGTTGTTGCAGTAATTCAGCTTCCTTGGTTAGGGCTTCAATTTCATCTAATTCAGCCGCCTCTAGAGGTAAAGCATCCATTAAATCTTTTCTGGGAGTATCATCTGAAGATTGAAGATTACCAAAAAGTATTTCCTTTTCTGTTGGAATGCTTTCTTCCATGCCTTCTTCTAACAATTTGGACTTCCGGTTTTGCAACATTTCTAACGCCATAGCAGGACTTGACATAACGCCACGTATTAATGCAATAGCAGCCCATGATCGAAGCATTTGGGTTTGTTTGTTATCCGATGTTTTTGAGGAAATGACTCTGGCAAATCGCAATACACTTTGATAAAATAGATTGTATTCAGGCGTTAATTGGTAGCCAATTTCCTTTGAATCTCTATTGGGGAAAAGTGTATGTTCATCTAGCCAATATTTAATTCGCTCACGCTTTCGCTGGATAAAATGCTCTGCCAATTTTCGTTTTTGCTTATCTTCAATGGCATCCAGATTTAAGGTTTTAAAACTGGGTTTTAAAAGTCCCATTAATGAAAGAAACTCGCTATCCTTTCCACTGTGAGGAGTGGCTGTGAGAAATACAATATGACGTTTTTCATTTTGGGCCAAATCATATAATAAGGAATGCCTTTGTTGTGCACTTTTTGAACTTGCTCCTTCAGGTAATGCACAAGAATGTGCTTCATCCACAATTAAAAATTCAGGACAATCATTAATAAAAATGCCCCTGCGTTTATCTGCTTTTATGTAATCAATTGATATCACTTGAAAATGAACATGATGGAATATACTATTGTCATCAGGAATGGTTCTATCAAGTTTTGCAGCCGTACTGGAACGAATAATTTCAGCTTCAATATCTAATTTATCTTTGAGTTCTTGTGCCCATTGTTCACACAAGTGAGGAGGGCAAACTACAGCAAAACGTTTAATGTCGCCACGTTCCATGAGCTCTTTTAAAATAACTAAAGCCTCAATGGTTTTTCCGATACCCACATCATCAGCAATCATTAAGCGAACAACATCTTGTTTCAGAGCCATTACCAAAGGCACCAATTGGTAGGCACGTGGTCGGAATGATAATTTACCCATGCATCGAAATGGTCCTGACGCATTTCTAAAGGATAAGCGTGAGGCATCAAATAGTAATTTGGCCGTATTAAAAGCTCCAAGTTGATCAACGGTGGGTTCGGCAAAATGTGCAGATTTAATTTCTTCTCCAGGCATAATTAAGGGAAGAAACACTGCTGTTTCTTCTTCTTCGGATCCACCCAAAGGTTTTATTCGCATTAAATCGGGATCTTCGGAAGGTAAAACCATCCAATCGCGCGAACGATAATTTACTAGAGTACCTGGTTTATTTAGTGTTATTGCGCTCATTTTAACAAACTTTTCTGAATATGTCTTTTCTGCGTTCAACTAGCGTTTCAACAGTTTCTTTATAATGCCATTCAATTACATCGTAACCTGCCGCATATAATAAACTCCGCTTATGTGAATCGTCTTCTTTTACTATATTATCATCGTGCACCGAACCATCGCAGAAAACCAGAACCGGCCCGCTTGGAGTATTGTATGTAAAATCGGCACTTATGTAAAACTCAGGCACATTAACCTGTGCTTTATCCGGTAGAGCAAGCCCATTATTGTACAAATACTTTAAAAGTTTTAATTCCGTGGATGAATTTTTATCGTAACTCTCCAATAAGTAGTTGTATTGTTCTTCTCTATCTTTTCCTTCTTTATTTTGTGAAATAGTACAGTCCATAAGATATTCTAACACCTCTTTAATGGAGTGCCTGTCTAAAGTTTCATGATGCCTTTGGTTAAAATACGATAGCAAATCTTGATAAGATGCTTTTGGCAATGACTTTCCTAATTCAGTTTCTTCTCTTGAATCCAAATCAAAATGCATGCAACTATATGCAACTGTAAAGAGCTCCTTTAATTTTAGCGGATCGGCAACCAATTGAGATAAAATTCCAAGACTTCCCTCAGCCGATTCGTATATCATTACATTTGGCTTTTCTTTTTGTCCAATAATGCTGACACCAATCTCCCTTTCTTCAACCTGAAATATGGTTTCAATAGCTCTTTTTAAGGCATAACTTAAAGAAATAATCTGTTCTTTCGACACTTCTAAATTGGCCAAAGGCTGTATGTAAAGGGTATCAGCTGTTTCTCTGGCAAAAACCATCACCTTCTTCTCATGATCTTTAATGGTATCGTCTTCTAAATCTTTTTTTCTTAACCACTTTCCTGTGCGTTCATCAATGCTAAAACTATCTTCCGGAGAACGGTTCCATTTCCTGTTTAAATGAACCAATTCAGTAGCTGGTCCATATATTAAATTTAATAAGGATTGTCCACCTTTTTGTACTACTGCTTTTTTTGTTTGCTCAATACCCGAAGGATAATTGAAATAGTGATCAATTTCAAAACCAGTAGACATACGTTCCTCTTCTTCACATGAAATTCGATTTTGAGGTATGGCTTCCGATTCTGATATCTCTATTAGTTTGGTACGATATTCAGCATTATCTCCTTTTAATTCAGTATGAGTTATGGGGTCATTATTTGCTTTTTGCGCCTGATCATCTAAGAATACATATCCTGTTTCTTTCGATATTTTAATTTTTCGTTGTAAGGCATCTGCATCTGTTGTCATCATCCGTACAATCCGATGCTTACTTCCATTGTGATATATTATGTTATTTGGACCAAATTCTCTTAGAGCAATGGAACGAGCTCTTGAAATGTACTCCCCTTGGTCTTCATGTTTGTATCCAACAAATGCTCGTACGGGTAATCTTGTGAAATTATATCCAGGAATAAATCCTTCCGACGCTAAATAACGGAAAACATAAAACTCAGATTGCCCACCAAATGTAGCCTTTGTCTCATTTGTTAAAAGATCAGTTTGCCTTAGTCCAACATTATATTGGCGTTTTGCATCTCGTTTCATTTCTTTATCCTTTATGGTAGGATCATTCAGAATAATGTGCGAATCATGCATCATTTTTTTTGCTGAACGATAAAGAATCCTCCATCGGTCGAAAGCACTATTAAATGCCATCAAAAATCCGTTTGCTTGTTGGATAAACCAATTGTCAGTATACCACCATACATCTTTTAATTCCGGTAACAATTCACTAATGTAATTTTGAAAATTATGAGACCACCTTGTTTTGTAATGGTCTAAGTTATTTGTGATGTGATCGTTAACTAATTGTTTTAATTTTAGGTGAGGATTATCCTCCAAATCAACTAAGGTGGAAACTGAATTATTCAAATTCTCAAGTTCCATTTCCATTAAAAGGTAGGCATGAAAATGAGTTCTTATTAGTTCTTGATTTAGTAAATCTATCCGTGGTGGAACAACCGATCCCGATACCATAGTATCTGAAGCTCTGAAATAATTTTGATCGTGAGGCGAGCCTGCAGAGCAGAACGTGAATACAACTGCTGTTTGCCCACTACGTCCTGCACGCCCACTTCGTTGGGCATAATTTGCGGGGTTTGGAGGCACATTCCGCATATGCACAATATTCAAATTGGCAATATCAATACCCAACTCCATTGTTGGAGAGCAAAATAAACTTGAAATATCTCCTGATGTAAATCTTTTTTCTCTTTCAATTCTATCGCTGCTACTTAACTGTCCGGTATGTTCTCTACCTTCAAATTCTTTCAAATACTTTGTAAAATCTTTTTTATATAGGTTTTGGAAATAGGGGTTAGGAGTTATGGTAATTTCATTAAAATTATTAATGCGTGTTTGATCAATACCAACTGTTTTGCTATCGCCTAAATGCCATAAAATACAATCGGTGCGTAATAAAAAACCCGTTACACCCACGTCTTTATTCCTGTCTCCTTTTATTCCTTCTTTTCTGGATAAAAAATTTGTTTTTGATAGTAATAGACATAATTCTTCAATCACTTCAACCAACTCTTCTTGATTTGGTGAAGACAGATTCATCTCTTGATATTTACGCTTAATAAACTTTCCTAATCCCGATCGCGGACCAATACTTGCTGTGTAAATACCACGTTGGGTTCGTCCTGGATTATTAACTACCAAGTAACGTGGGGTATCTATTTTTTCATCCTTGTCGAGCGACCAAAGTTTATTATCGTCTAATTTGTTTTTTAGTAAACTTTCTGTTTCACCTCGGTCTTGCAAGAGCATACGATGATCTAATGAGAAGTTCGTTCTAAAATAATTTAACACTTGTATCAAAGTTTCTTCCCTCTGCTCAGAATTCATAATATTGAAGAGCTCCAAACCAACAAATCGATCATCCAGACTTGCTAGCTTTTTTAAATTGCGATATTCTATTTTCAACAAGGCAGTTTGCTCCAAGTTTGGCAGTGTATATCGCCATCCTCTTTTTAAGTCTTGAAATATTCTTAGTAGTAAATAATTTTTTATTGCTCTATCATTATCTGCATCCGTAAAGTCGGCATCTTCACTGGGATATTTTGCATAATTTGATTCTACTAATTGCAAAGCATCAAAAACACGTTCATGAATTTTATGAACGTCCATTGGGCCATCTTCTTTTTGCAAAGCTTTATAAACTCCCGATCGGAGTTTAATGGTTGCTAAAAAATCATTAAAATGACCTGCTTGTAAAGATGCATCCTGTCTATTATCAGTAAAACTTAAAAGTTTTTGATCGGCATAATTTTCACCCTGCTCAAATAAGGAATCGACAACTGAATAGCTTAAAATAGTAGTAGCAGTACTTCTGCCTTCGTTACCAATACGCATTAGTTTGGTATTTTCACCGGTTTTCACATCCTCATATACAACCCCAGCGGTTGGATCAATCCTTAGTTTTGCAGATATATAATAACCTTTTAATGGATAGATTTCTTGTTCAGAATAATTCCCTTCCTCATCAAAATAAACACGTTGGGGCATTTGCCATTTATAAAAATCTTTTAATGTTGTACCACTGCTATTCATCCAAGATTCAGGCACATACTGTTCTGTATCCTCATTCCAAAATTCTTCTCCTTCATCTAATACTAAATACCCATATTTAAAGTGTTCTTCATTAAGATCCAACCCCTTGGCTTCCTTTTGTGTAATGGTTTGTACTTTTTCGTCGAGAGTTCTTGGTTTAAATTTGTTCTTTTCAACATCCTTTTCAACACAGATAAAATCATAACCACTTATACGGCTAAACAAAACTGGGTAAAGTAATTTCTCACCTTCCTTTGTTTTTATATATCTTCCTGGATTTATAGTAATTTCTCTCTGTTCTCTAGAATTTAAAGTAACAAGCACCACACTTGTTTGAGATATAAATTGATGAAAGCGAAATGGTAAAAAACTTTTACCAGATTGTAATACCCGATTTTTTTCATTAAGTTTTTCTGTCCATTTTAAAACCTCAATTAGTTTAGATCTTAGAGCTTGAACATCTCCTCCAATAATAGAATGTAATTTTTGTGATATTCCAGAAATGGAAAGAGGTTTTCCCCGTTCAACAATTCCATTATTGTCTTTCAGTGCAATTTGTGATTCTAGCCAATTGGTTATTGGATGGTTTATAAATTCATCTTCATCTAATAAAACATCAACGTCTCCATTTACACTTTCTTCAAGCTCTTTTTTGCTAGGTTGAAGACCCTTGGTAAACGGTTTTAAATATTCTCCAACAATTGCATCTGGATGGTAAATTTCTCCAAATATTGTTTTACCCACTCCTGCAACGGCCTTCTTTTTTTCCATTGGTGTGCCAGCCGACATCATAGTTGCTGATGTACCAATGCAAACAATTTTGTTACTACATAATCCTTTTATTCGGCGTACTAAAAGTGCAACATCAGAGCCTTGTCTTCCTCGATAAGTATGTAATTCATCAAAAACTAAATATTTTAAATGATCTTTGAACGAATCACGCATCCAAGCTTCTCCAAGCCTAGTCATAATCAATTCCAACATCATATAATTTGTTAGAATTATATCAGGTTTTTCAGATTTAAGTTTTTCTCTTTGTACTCCCTGGTGTTGGCCAGTATAACTTGCATAAGTAATAGGAAACTTGGCTCCTGTTAATTCTTCAAGTTCGGTAATCTGAACATCTAAAGATTTATTTTCAGGGTGATAATCAAGTTCAGGTTTTCTGGATTTTAAGTAGTTTATATGGTATTTTTTAATCTCTTCCTCTTGTGAGTTTATCAATGCATTCATTGGATAAACTAAAATAGCTTTAATTCCAAGTTTCTTTTCAGCGCCTTGTTGAATAATATCGTTAAAAATGGTGGCTAGAAATGTTAATGACTTTCCCGATCCAGTTCCAGATGTCACAATGAACCCATTTCCATCGATTCCTTTTTCCAATGCTTCAATTTGGTGTCGGTAAAGCTTATACTCTCCAAAGACTAAAGGAAGGTCTTTATGAGCTTTCCCTTTGTCAACCAAGTATTGCAATGGTTTATCCGTATCGAACGACGGATTGAATTGAATTAGTGGTTCTGGTATAAAACCATCATCATTAAACGCTTTTCCAACCTCATCTTTTATCTTTTTATCTTGAATTGATAGGAAGGAATTAAGGTATGATCTATAATCGGCAATAACCTTTTCGTGGGTTCTGAATGCATCCATATGTTTAAAAAATGAAATACTTAGTTGCTAAAAAATGCATGGTTTACAAGTATGTTAAAACTACCCACAATTTAACAAAAAAGCAAACGCATTAATATAAAAGAAACTATTTATAGATTACATCTATTATGCAAACTGTATTTAGGTATGTAATAGGTAATTGGATTTTCAATTCATATTAAAAACAATATTTCAGATACAATTATTTTTTCATACTTCATGCATTTCTTAATATGCATGAAGTATGAAAACGCTTTTTGTCCTTTATTTTTTACTTAAATCTTTGGTTTGTTATAGATGTTAACTATTGGAATATCAATTACAACACTAAACCCAAACCTCCAATTAGAGGGATTTGCAATTGCAATATTTTCATTTCCAACTTCTGATAAGCCTGGTCCATATTGTCCCCCAATACCTATTGAAAGAGGTAAATCTATTGGGAATCCATAAAACAGGTATGCTCCAAGAGAAAAAATATTTGCTAATGTTATTGTGTTTTCAACATATTGTAACGTATCACCTTTTAGTTGAAAATCAACAATTGCTCCGACATCAATTAAAACACCCATTAAAGTTAATGATCCACCTTTTTTAAAACCTGTACTTACAGTTATTCCAACAGGAGCGGTAAGTGTCCATTGACTATTCCAAGCATTAATTGATTTGTCCGATTCATAATTAATTTTATAATTTGGTCCAAGGTAACTGCTAATTGACACATTAACATCTGCATATTTTTTAATAGAAGAGCTTCCTGCAGGTAATGCAACCCCTGAAATTATACTACTTATATCCTCAGGTGATTTTGCATCAATCATATTTGCCATAAAAGTACCATAAAGAGTTAAACTATATAGCCATTTATAATTCTTTTCCTTAAAATCTGGTGTTTGTTTCATTACGTTTTGCAATAAATCAGTCAATGAAAGAATTGCTGATGAATACTCCTTTTGGAAAGTGTACTTGTAAATATTATTAGCTTGTTTTGAATAGGCTAAATAGATGTTTGCTTTTGATGAAATTGGCGAATAATGATTTACGATATTTAAACCAAAATCAGTTATATCTAAACTTGTATTTACATACGTGTAAATTGCATTATTGTCAATTTTTATTCCATTATTTTGTTTTTTAGTTATATCCAAATATGCTTTGTCTATTTGGTCAGTTAAAGAGATTAATTCATAAATTTTACCATTATACCAATTTATTGATATCTCATTATTATTCAGTAATTCTGTCAACAGTTTGTCATTAATTTTTAATTCTGTCTCATTATTTTTAATATTTTGATAAATAAGTCCCATATATAAATTAAAAGCAAGAGTATTTTTTAAAACATTACTATAAACATCTTTAGAATTTACCCAATTTTGATCTGGATTTTTATTGCGAAGTGAATTTGAAAAAATCTTGGTTAAATGCAGAGCTGCTAAAAAATTATCATAATCCCTTTTGTTCTTGACCATTGAATCCCTAATGCCAATTGTTATATCGGGTAATCTGTTTATAAACTCTGGAGGAGAGTTAAATTCTAACTCTCTGACAAGTTTAATACTGTTTAAAGCAAGTTTGAATTCTATTAATTGATTTAACTTTTTAAATTCCTCTCCTTCTTCAAGAATTTTTATTGTGTTATCTGGAAGGTTACTTAGGTCTTTGTTAAATGCTTCTCTTAATTGAGGTAACATCATATTATAATTGTAAGAAATTAAATTACCTAATCGATAAGTTGTTAATGGGAATAGAATTTTAATTTCTTCGTTTTTATCTACATAATTCTTAAACCTGTCAAAGAATGCAATATTTAGTTCTTGTTTTGCACCCTCAATTATAATCATAGATAAACCTTGTGAAAAATTAGAAAAATCTAATTTTCCCAAATTAAAACCAAGCTCTTCTGATTTGGTAATAAAATTACCTGATTGTGGGCTTCCATCTGTATCAAATTCAATAAATGGATTATATTTAAATTGATCTAGCAAATACTTTTTTTCATTTTTTTTCTCTTTTGTATAATGACATAAAATGCCATATGTAGTAGAATTTGCATTAATTTTTACTTTTCCATTACTTAATTTGGATTGTGATTTCAATGAAGTTGCATCATAATACGCTATTTGTGAGTAAGCAACTTGGATTAGCAATAATATGCCAATAGTAATAAGAATATTTTTTTTCATAACGTCGGTTTAATTAAGTTAAGTTTTTGAAATGCATTTAATGTTGAATTTTCTAACAAATCCAATTCATATATATATCTTAATACTTGATCTTTGTTTAAGTCTTGATATATAGCAAGAATATTGGCTATTAAGCCGGAAGCAAAAGCTGTTGCACAGCTATCTCCATTATCCAAAAAATACGGATTAGACTTTAAATGAGTATATGATGCAACTTCATAATTTGGCGCTAGCAAATCAATTTTAGAACTAAACTTTGGATTAGGATTATTATTCATAAAGTTTTTGGATAATGCACCAACTGATATAATATTTTCAATAGATGCAGGCCATTGAATTGTATCATCATTAAGCAGTTGTTTGTCTTCTCCAGCACTTGCAACCACTATATGCTTTTTTGCTAATTCACTAAAATAATTCTCAAGCTTAGAACTAGGTGATGTCCAATCATGACTAATGTTAATTAATAATCTTTCCGGATTTTTTTTGAAATATGTTTTAAGATTTTTAATTAGATCATCATCATTAATAAAAAATCCATCGATATAGAGCGGAAAAGACACCAATTGAGAATTACTTGCTATTCCTTCAATTCCTTTTTCATTCCAACTATATCCAGCAATCAACCCAGCCATAAAAATTCCATGATGATCGTGAATTTCTCCACCACTCCATCCTTCTGAAATTGGGTTCTTAAAAAATGGAAATGAGGGTATTGGATGATCCATTATCGCAATTTTCACTTTATCACCTTTAGATCCTCCTAATATGCATTTACTATCAATTTCTAGGTTATAATCAATTTTTTTTGTCAACTTATAGTTAGTCTTATCATAACTTGATATAATAAATGTTTGAAAATCTTCCCGAGGTTCTTCAGAATTTGATTGATCGGAATTTGATATTGTTAAATCTGAATTTACAATATCAAATCCTCCACTCCACAAATAGTCTCCATTGCCATCTTTATACCAAACTTTATTTGTATTTCCATCCTCTCCAAACTCCCCTTTTATTGGATTTTCACGATCTGCATCAATTTCTATTTTAACGCCCTTGAAAATAACCCCTTTTAAATTATTATCATTTCTTTCGGGCTTCCCGGTGCGGATGTTCACATCCTTGATTGCTATTAATTTCAGTTTTTCCATAATCTTATTCTTTAACCTACTGGTGTATCTTGATGTGTTTTGTTTTCTCCTCTTTTTACAGCTAAATAAGTCCCTGAACTAATGCCCATTAGCACGATTAGATTGCCATTGATATCGGGCATTTTATTGGTATCCCAAACTTCGAAAAGAAAGTAAGCACCTATGGCAATAGTGAAAACTACATTTTGCAATCGATGAATGCTATAGCCATTGGCATCGGAGATAATATTGCTTAAAAAACCAGAATTGCTAATTGTAGCTTGATGACGTTTTACTATACGTGGATTTGTAATATCATCACTATCTATCAAATGTCCAATAGCTGTAGTTCCAGAACTAATTCCCATTAAGGCTAGTACTTCAGCTGAAATGGAAAGAGACTCTCCAGTATTCCACCAAATAATGAAGTAGGAAATCACTATTATTAAGGTCCAAAATGCCATTTGTGTCCGTGACAAACTAAAGGGTGGCCTCTGCAAATTAGTGCCTTGGTCTCGCAGAAGTTTTCCGCCTTTCAAAACCACAAAATAAACAAACAAAATAATTACAAGTAAACCAACTATCAATATCAACCATTTCTGAACTACTCTAGGGTTTACCAAATAACCACAGTCATAAGTAATGTTGTCATTCTTACTGTCTTTTATCTTAAGAGGTAGCTTTAAATCTTCAATAGACGAGCTATTATAGAATTCCAATAAAACAGAATCTTTAGTTTCAGATAGCTTTGAAACCTCAAAATAATATTTGTTTGAGTCGAAATTTTTGTTTTTTAGCTCAGCCAATTTCATGTCATTCACATATAGATATGGGTTTTTTATTTTTACTGCAGTATCGAACGATACCATAAACATTTTTCCCACCGAAATGGTAGTTGCATCATTACCAACAATATCTTGTATGATGATTGTCGAGGTTTTGTTCTCTGAAAAGGATAAGGTGGTAAAAAATACAAGGATTAGTATTAACAAAAGTTTCTTGGTTGGTTTCATAATGATCGATTTAATTACTTAACTTACATCTAATTGAATCCAAATGGGTCGGTGATCGGAAATATGATAGTTCACATAGCGACTGAAAGTATTCACTGCCTCCTTTTTGGACAAATTAGCATCCAATTCCTTCCATTTATCATTGAATATGGCATTGTCAAAATCAATAGAGCCAACTCCCAAAACCGTGTTATGAAATCTTTTTAAAATATGCGCAATGACCTCCAAGGCTTCTGGGTTTCGGTCCTGAACTCCCAGATTTGCAATATTCCATGTAGCTAGTGTTAGCTTTCCCTGTTCAGACTTTGGAACATTACGCCTATTAAACAATCGGGTTAAATTGCATTTTTCTCTACTCACATTAATGTGGCAGATTGGAATGGGTTCTTTAAATGGTATTGACATAACAATTGGTTTTATAAATTACCATTTTTATACACTTTAAAAATACATAAAGTCCAATCCAATGAAAATCAACCAATTATTTTGCTTTAGAAGTACTAATGTATGATAATAAATTAAAAAAGTCAATTTTTTTATTTTTTAGTACTAAACAATAATTTAAAAAGCTTAAATCTATTGTGTAGATAAATCAATAAATCCTATTTTTGATAAAAATATTGTATCGCTGATTTTTTCCTCAAACGAAACGACCAATTTTAAAAGACAGGAGAGGATAGGAAAGCGAATGCATCCAAATTGGGTGCGTTCCTTTGCTTGAATAGTCCTGTCTGGGTGCTTGGTCGTACCTGTTTGAGCTATAATATAGTGAGGGTTCGCACCTTTTTATTTGGTGTGGCCATGTTAATTTAAAACGAAGTATCATGACCAAATTAAAAAGTATCCCAATACCTATTGATGAAAGGCTTTCCCACCTTTCACAAAAAGACCTTGAAGAGTTGTTTGCTTCTTATCATTATGAAAATCAAAAGGTTTTATTACTATTTGAAAGATATGGAATCAAAAATGTATCTTTTTCTGGATTGAGGTGGGTTTTGAAGTTTCGTGAATATCCTCAAAATAGTTGTTCATTCCATAATGTATATTCATGGCAAAAAGCTAGTGGAAGAAATAGCTGGAGTATTCCTTTTTGCCCACAATGTAAAGCCGATTTATGGAGTGAATTACCTAGTAACTATTTTATTAAAATACAAAAAGAAGCGAAATATAAAAAAAGTGAAAGGGTAATCTTTGACTCGTATATGAAACGACTGAGTTTGGAGCAATATCATAATTTGACCTTATCGCTAAAAGTTTTGGTTAATGCGTGGTTTCTTAAGAGTAAAGGTAATAGTAATGTGTTAAAATCTAATGTGTTACTTCGGGGAAAATTCTTTCCATCTCAAATACTAGGAGATGATTTAATACTAGAAATGCAACAAGAAAATATTTTGACCAGAAGTAATATTCATCAGCAAAGTATTTTAGTTGAAGACGAGCTTTTTAAATTTTTTTCTAATGAAATAATTCGTGATAATAAATGTGAGGGTCTATTTAATTTGTGGTGGGAAATAGCGTACAATGAAATTATAGATTATTTACTGTATGAGTTAGCAAAGAAGAATTTATTACCGCAAATTGAACCAAAAACTGATGTTGTATTACAATACATGATAAGAAATTTGTCGGTGCAGCAGTGTATGTATGCAATTTGGGGAGCTATAAAAGATTCTTGTAGTTTAATAGCTGAAAGGAATTGGGATTTAGATTATGCCTCGCAAATAATTCCTCAGCAATTAAGAAACAAAGCAGACCGAATTATCGAAGGGACCTTAAAACCATATCCATTTAGTCGACCTTATGCTTGTCCACAATCAAAGTATAGTGAAGTTTTTTTTAATAATGTGACCAATCTAGGTGACATTGGATTTTCAGAAATTCCAAATTTGGACTATTTTAAAAATACAAAAGAATCCTTAAATCGAATTCGAAATGAGGTTAATCTTGGTGACGATCAAATGCTAATAGATTATGAATCCGATGATGATATAATTTACCCATTTTGAACAAAGAATTTCAATTATCAAATACATTTTTAGGGTTAAGATCATCTTTTAAAGAAATAATATATATTCTAAAAGTATTATAGGGTAGAGGAGGATCAATTTGTGTATTGATTATTTTCATGATTGAAGCAACTGGTAAGTCCATTTTCATGTACTCTTTAATTTGTTCTCTAAAAGGGTCAAGAATTTGCCCTTTTTTATTTTTTGAACCTTTAGGTCTACCTAATATTACTCCATTTGCTCTTGCTGCAGCTAATCCTTGTTTCGTTCTCATCGCTATGAATTCTCTTTCTGCTTGGGCAAAATATGAATAAATGGCAAATAATAACTTAGTGTGAGGTGCATTGGTTGAAATTTCAGGCTGTCGTATAAAAATAATTGTTATATTTTTTTCATTTAGTTTTTCTACTAAGTTGAGTACCTCAAGCATATTTCTTCCCAATCTGCTTAATTCTGCAACCAATAATTTATCCCCATGATCTAGTTCCTCAAGAAGAATATTGATTTTACGATCTGATTGTGATTTTGTGGATGACATTTCAGATGTAATGAACTTATCAATAATAAACTTGTTTTGCTGGGCATATTCCAGAAGTAAATGTTTTTGTTTTTCAATATCTTGATTATCAGTCGATACGCGTAAATATCCTAAAGTCTTCATATTTTATGTTTAATATATTGAATAAATAATTAGGTTTTGCATTATTTATAGCCAATATTTTGAATTAATAGTCGATCATTTTTGTTCAAAATAGCATACTAAAAAAACGATGGTTTTTTGTGCAATAAAAGCCACACAAAAAACCATCAGATTTACTTAAGTTGTAATCAAATCAGTAAAATCTTCTCCAGATTTATCAAATAAATACTTCTGAATTTCTTGATTCAATTGACGAAAGCTCGTGATTATTTTTTTTAGCATTTTCGAAAATTTTGAATCTTTAATTTCATAGACTCTTAAAAACGCATCAATTTCAGCATGAGTTGGTCTGTCAAGAGGTTGAAATCCCCATACTCGACTTAAAAATTCTCTAACACCTTTAAGTTCTTGGCTTCCCCACTTTTCAAGCTGGGCCTTGTAATTATATGGGCCAGCAAGAACTAGACCTACTGTTTCACGTGTTTTATCAGTTAATTCTTGTAAATATGTAAGCATTTGCGATTTTAGAAATGTACATTCGTCAACAATAATCAATTTCTTAGAATCATCATCATTTAGAAGTGCAACTAATCTATTTAATATTGAGTGCAATGATTCCTTTGGGATTGGCTCAAAACCGAATTGATACAGCAATTCAATGAAAAACTGTTTTGCTGTTATGGTGGCTGTTGCAGCAATATAATAAATGGAATCATTATTTCTGCTAATATGAGTTAATGTCGTTGTTTTTCCGGCACCTGGAAATCCAATAATTCCCATAATATGAGAATATTTATAGGCCAAACCACAAACTTGTACAATAACCTTATAATTATGTGTTTCAATTATTCTACTCATCTTTATTTGATTTAATTTCATTTAAATTACCCTTTGAATTAAATATTTTTGGAGTGACATCAGATTTTTTAGGGAGATGGTCGGCACGTTTTTTTCTTTTCTTTTTTGTGTCGAATTCCTCAAGTTGATTGTTTAGATGGATAGAATCTGTAAGAGATCGGTAAAAATTGTCTTCCGCTTCTTTAATCTGCTCTTTTGAGCTTAAAGCATGATTAGCCAATTGCAATGGGATCTTTGAATAGGTCTTGTCAATAACCTTAATATCTTCCTTCCGTATATTTTTCATTTTATCGAAATATTCATCCATTTTCTTTGAATATTGGTGGATTTTGCGGATGTCTGATTTTGTTTGATTCGCCATTGCCATTTTAACCTCAATTTCGCGTTCTAATGTGCATAGATACTTTTCCGTTTTTAAATCGAAAATGAATATTTTGTTTAAATCTGAAGGGTCGTATTTAACAATTACTTTGCTTTTATATCCATATTTAATAATGGATTCAAAGTCTTTTAAGGAATAGGTATATTGAATTCCATCAATGGTAAATACAATCATCGATTTCTCAATCTGAATTTCTTTTCGTGACAAAAACATAAATGCAATATCAGCTTCTTTAACATTGAATACATTTTTAGGCTTCTCCATTCCATACTTCACATTGGGGCATACTTTGCCATTTATTTCCATTCCATTGTATTCTTCAATGAATGATTCTGCAATATTCGCAATATTTGATTTTGTTGGAATATCAGGGTTCTTACGCATTATTTTCAGTAATTCAGAATTTGGTTTCCCATTTTTATCTTTTGATTGAATACCATCTCCGTAAAAGAATGGACTCTTCTTGAAAACAGAAATATTCAGGGTTTTAAATAGTCTTTCTACTTGACTTTTATCCCTTGGATTGTCAACCATGCATTTTCTCCAGTTGCAGCCTCTTATGTAGAACTCTCTTTTTATATCCAGAAATTCTTTTTTTATAAATGCAGAAGCATTATCAGATTGGATCTCATAGGGAAGGTATCCTGTTGTTTTAATGGCCATAGAAATTGCTTTTGCAGCTAGCTCATGATTCTCGCTATGGCCAATAGCAAACCCAATGATTTTCATAGATTTAACATCTATTACAATCATTAATACCATGAACTCAACGCTATTTTTTTCTAAATATCCTATGTTAAATCGTACTCCATCTATTTGCCATAGATCTCCTACGTATTTAGGTTGAGCCCTTTTTAAATAGGGTAGAAGTTCATTGCGTGTATTTGATTTTCCTTGTCTATATCTTCTGCAGCTATTTAGTGTTTCTTTTGTTCCTAGAAAAAATCTTACTGTGGAATAGGATAACTGACTAATCCCTAGATTCAAAAATTGTTGATTAGCAATTTTTTTTATATCTGCTGCTGTTGTATTTTTTGGATCGCGATATAATTCTCGAAGAATTGCCCTATGGACATCTGTCAATTTACTTCGATTACTAACTTTTCCCTTATTTTTATTAATGAGAGTATTCGAAATATCTTCTACAGATTTTATCTCACTAAATTTCTTGTAGAAATATTGCAATTTCTTTGGGCTAAAATATAATGGATAGAATATTTTGTATTGTTGAAATAGTTCATTAAAAGATACTCCATTCTTTTTCAATAAAAAGATTTGATGGATTAAGGCATGTGTTTTTGCGATCTTTGTTGCCATTTTTACATTGTATCCTTTTTCCAAATAGATAGGTACAAATTGAGTGAATTTGGTAGTAAAGGCATCATTTAATAAAAGATAAGTGGAGTTAATTTTTGCACCATTATGAATTTTATTGTCAAAATCATTTTTAATATCGTACACCTTTAATTCGTCTTTACTAGGAATTTTGTGTCTTTCAATTGCTTTTTTATCAATTGAATCATAATCGATGTATTCGTTTGAAAGGAACGGGAATGATTGCCACACCAATTGTTTATTCTTTTTCCCCTTCCTAAGGCCATTTTTTATACTGCTGTTTGGAACATTTAATTCAGTAATCATGAAATTTTTTTCAAGATATACTTTGTTTTCTGAGATTAAGACTTCTTTCATTTTTGTGTTTTTTAATTAAAATTAAGATTGATTATAAAGCCTAGGATAGGGCATACCTATCTCAGGACATACTGAACAGCTGTCATTAATTGTATTTGAATTCAAAATAAATTTGGATGAGTTATTGAATGAACAATAACCTTTAAGTTAAATAAAATGCATAATCGATATAGTATATAAGTATAATAGAATTATATAAAAATCTAAATTATTGTTTAGCATAATTAGTAGTAATTCTTTAAAATATTGATGTTACCCATAATTTTGACGTATAATAATAGCCAAATTAGTTCGATTTACTTAAATTTGACACGTTTTATGGAACTAATAATTAACAATTTTATAATTATTAACTTACTAATGGAAGACTTGTAATATGCATGTATTTAATAGTTTAAGTCAATGTTTTAGATTGTTTTTAATTATAAAAGTTCCACAAAACGTATGTGATTTTGGCACCAGAAAAATCGAAGAGTTTACTCTTTATACGATTTAATAAAACCAATATTTATTAAAAGTTGAAACAATTAAGAAAATAATGTTTAGTAAATAGAATTTATGGTCCAGAATAAATCATAGCATATTAAAAATAATTATTGAATTATTTAAATTTATGAATTATATTTATGTCAGTTTAACAATTTCTTCTTTGCTTAAGACCTATTTATATCTTAATGGGCTGATACGTCAATGTAAATATAATACAATTATTGATTTTTACAAAACAATTTGTATATGAAAAGTGATGTTTGTAAAAGATTTAAGGAATTACGAACCTATTTTGGAGAAAGTCAATCTGGATTTGCAGAAAAATTGGGCATTAAACAAGGACATGTAAGCGCAATTGAAATTGCTCATAATAATGTTTCCATTTATATCATGGAGAAATTAGTTGAAGTATATAATGTTAATTTAAATTGGCTTGTTTCTGGCAATGGTTCAATGTTTTATTCCAAAGGAGATCAAATTGGTTTGGATGATATTATTCTAAGGTTAGAAGAATATAAGAATGAAATCGGTGGTGAAAAATAAAATACTATAATTGATTTCTAAATTAAATTCTCTATCAATAATAGGCATTTTAATAAATTCTATATGTAAGATATGACTTTTAATAAATGATCTGTATTTAAGTTATTGCTTCTCCTACATCGATTTTGTTTAATTCTCTGTTGTATTAAATTCTATATGATATCTACAGTGAGCTGATATTTATTAATTATAAAATGTTTGAAAATTTATCATACTGTATGCTAAAAGTTTCATTTGCTTTTGTTTTAATGGAGCGCTTTTAAGTAATATTTTCATTTCTTCAAGTTCCTCTTTATTTAAAAGTAGATTCAAGTTTTTATGGTCAAGCGGAATTAAAATTTTTCTTCGATAAGTACTATCAGTGTTTACTTTTTCCCAATATTCACCATTTACTTGAGAAATATATCTTGAAAAGTGATAGAATTCTTCTTTTGTAAAATTGAAATTTAGGTTGTTGAATTCCACATGTATCTTTTTGCACGATTTACAGATAAATACTTTTCCGTTTTTTGTTTCATTTATAATATTGTCCATAGCTTACTTTTCTTTGTTTAACAAATTTTTATTTAGAATAGTTTAAAATAAGCTTGTGTTTTTGCATATCAATCAATGTAAATGGAAAGCAACGTGACAAAAAATATTTATGGCGGGTTATTATTATCCAAGTATTATGCAAATAGCACCTGCAATCATTAACAGGGTGGCAAGAGATTTTCTTAATAAATTTTTCTCATTAAAATAATGCCCACCAATAACTGTAGCAAAAAATACCGAAGTCCTTTTAATGGACAGAACCAATGCAACCGATCCAGCTTTTATGGCTAGAATATGGCTATATCGGTAAATAATAGTAAATACCGAAATCAATAAAATAAGTTTCCAGGAGTTTTTTAAGGTAGAAGATATCGTATTTTTTGCTTTTTTACTA
>JAEINW010000060.1 GCA_016342715.1 Salinivirgaceae bacterium
TAACTCAGTCGATTGAGCAGAATAGCAATAGCTAATCGCTCAATTTGGGTATCATTAATATTTCTGCAACGATTTTTTACCTGTTCAATACCGGAGGCGTTGCCTCCGGCTGAAATAAACATGCCTTACAGGCAATTAATTGTCTGAATGTATTAACCGACTTTTTAAAACCACCATTTCTAATTCGCCAATTTAGGTTGACATAGGGATAACCATAATAATTAATTAATAGCACCTGTTGCATCGATTCTCTCTGTGAATTGTTTTACACGGGTGAGTGCCCATGGCTGAATTTATTACAGGCTTTTAGAGCCTGTTTTAAAATGAATAGTCGAACTACGACTTTACAAAAAACATTGTGCACTGGCCATCAAAATATGCAGGAATAATTACTTTCTTTGTGTAAAAATTATTACTCTTTATTATGGAATCGATACGAGAATTATATAGAATAGGGAAAGGTCCATCAAGCAGTCATACCATGGGACCAAAAAAAGCGGCAGAACAATTTCTTGTATCTGTTCCTGAAGCTGATTTTTATAAAGTTTATTTATATGGCAGTTTAGCAGCAACGGGCAAAGGACACCTTACCGGAGTTGCCATTGAAGAAATATTCTCGAACCATAAATTGGAACTCGTTTGGTTACCCGATATATTTTTACCAAAGCACCCCAATGCTTTAAAATTTGAAGCTTACCAAAACGATGCCTTAATTAAGGAGTGGACCGCATATTCCATTGGTGGTGGCGCAATAATCGACGATAGCTGTGAAAAAGAAAGTGAAAATATTTACCCATTAACTACTTTAAAAGAAATTCTTGATTGGTGCGACAAAAACGGCAAACATCTTTGGCATTATGTTGAATTGTATGAAGGAAAAGAAATTTGGAGTTTTCTGGATGAAATTTGGCAACAAATGCTCTCCTCGATTAAAAAAGGCTTAAACAACGAAGGAACTTTACCTGGTGAATTAAATTTGGCTCGAAAGGCCTTAGATTACAATACCAAATCGAATAATTTTGCCTTGCCACAAAAACGCCGCTCTAAGCTTTTTGCTTATGCTCTGGCCGTTTCTGAAGAAAATGCCGGAGGTGGCACTATTGTAACAGCACCAACGTGTGGCGCTTGCGGAGCATTACCAGCTGTATTATTTCATCAGAAAAATATATATAAATTAAGCGACAGTAACATTATTAAAGCTCTTGCTACGGCAGGCTTAATTGGAAATTTAGTAAAATTTAATGCATCCATTAGTGGGGCAGAAGCGGGTTGTCAGGCTGAAATTGGAACGGCTTGTGCTATGGCATCGGCAGCAGCTACCCAATTATTGGGTGGGTCAAATTATCAAATAGAATATGCGGCCGAAATGGGCATCGAGCATCATTTAGGCTTAACTTGCGATCCACTTTATGGCTTGGTTCAAGTGCCTTGCATCGAACGAAATGCTTTTGCTGCAGCCAGAGCGCTCAATCATGCTTCGTTTGCATTATTATCCGATGGCCGACATGTAATATCGTTCGATAAGGTGGTAAAAACCTTAAAACAAACTGGTGCCGATCTTCCAAATCTATACAAGGAAACCTCCTTAGGTGGCTTGGCTATTTTTGGAAAAGAGGAATAAAATTATCTTGATATCTCACGCATTTTTTGTAATTTGTGTAGGCTTTAAACATTTTCAATTTTTAAAGGTTATTATTATTCTTATTTCCCAATGACCAAAAATTAATATGTATGAAAACCGCCCTATTACTTATCGATATTCAAAACGATTATTTTGAAGATGGAAGATATCCGTTGGTTAGTGCAGACTATGCTTGTGAAAAAGCAAAAAGCTTATTAGATTTTTTTAGAAAAGGAGAATATCCACTTGTGTTCGTTAAGCATATCACAAAAAGAGAAAAGCCAAATTTATTCGAAGAAGGTACAAAAGGGGTTGAGATTCATGAAAATGTAAAACCCAGAGAAAATGAAAAAGTTTTTATCAAACATTTTCCTAATAGTTTTAGAGAAACCGATTTACATAATCATCTACAAAGTCTTGGTATTGAACAATTAGTTATATGTGGTATGATGACACACCTTTGTATTGATGCTAGTGTTCGTGCCGCAAAAGATCTTGGTTATAAAGTTTTATTAATTGCTGATGCCTGCGCTACTCGCGATTTAGATTTGTATGAAAATACCATTGAAGCTTCGTACATTCAGCTTTCTTTTATGGCTGCCTTGGGTTCCTATTATGCAAAAATCCTCACGGTGGAGGATTTTAACAATAATGTTCTTCAATATTTTTAAAGGACTCTAATTATTGAAATTAATAGCGCTATCGGTATTTATCGATTTGGCTATTTTTTTTGCATCCTCCTTTGTAAATTCTCCTGTAATGCACATTACAACTAAATTATCAGGTTCATAAACTGCCATAAGAACCTCGCCAATAAATTCACCTTCCTCTTTTGCCATAAAAGTAACTTCAGTGTCACCATCTTTAACAATCATGATTTCCTTATATAATTTTTCAGGTAAACTTCTATTCAAATCAAGAATCATCTGATTGGTTTGTTTTTGACAAATAAAAAAGCTTATGTCATCCATTTTTTTCATAAATTCCTTAGCTTCAACATCTTCTTTATCGATAAAAAAGCTTGCAAAACCTGCAGGAATTTTAAAGGACACTACATCATCGGCATCGCGATATTGGCGATAAAACTGCTTATAGGTATATTCTCCACCTTTATTTCCTTTGGCAAAACCTGTAATAGTTATGGTTAAAGCAACTATTGCAATAAATAAAGTTCTCATAATTAATTTATTAATTGGGTTAATTAAAAAGGCAGCGGAGCTTCCACTGCCCGATTCTTGTATATTAATTTTCTTCTTCTACTTTTTCAAGATGTTCAAATCCCTTAATATCCATCGATTTCGACATTTTTGAAATTTGCTTTAAATCAATATCTCCTAAAAGAAATAATAAAACAGGCTCGTGAGGATCTTTTACCAACATTACAAATTCAGTAATTTTATTTCCTTCGTCTCTTACTTTAAAAGTAATTTCCTGTTCACCATCTTTTACAATCATAAAGTCTTTATACATATTTGCAGGCAAGGCATTAAAAACATCATTGTAAAAAACTTCTCTTTTTTGTGTACTTAAATTATCACTAACAGTAAGTATTTTAATTGCTTCCAATCCTTTTGTTGCATTATCAAACTCTTGATCCTCGTCGGCTATTTTTGAAAACAGCTCAAACATGTAGCTGGTTATATAAACTGAGGTGTATCCCTCTTGTCCTGAATACTTATCGAAAAGAGTGTTTAATTTCGACTCTTGTGCTAAACCAAATAATGGCAACACGGCTATCATTACTATAAATATCTTTTTCATTTTTTTTAAATTTGTGACTATACTGCGATTTGGTACAAAGTTTAATCATATTCCTATGTATCTTTTTATTAATCACAGACATGGTCTGTTTGTTTTAAGGTTTAATATGATGGTTTTTAGTCATCATTTTTTAACGGTTAATAACTCTACGGGTTTATTCATTTTATTCACATAACTCAAGCCTTTGGTACCTTTATTAAATTGGCTTGATATATTTAAAAGCGCTTTTTTCGATTGTTCAATGGCAACTTGTTCATCATAAATTGGTTGACCGTCAACATAGGCATATACCACTTTTTCCGATGTTTTTAACAGCACGGTTAACATAATTCCAACTAATAGTGAAGCTGCTAATCCTGAAAGTAAGTAGCGTATGGGTTTTCTTATTTTTAGTATAGGAGTTTCATTTTTAACAATGGAATCAAATTCGATAGCTACGGTTTCTTTTGATTCAGTTTTCATCGCATTAAACATATGTTTTGCCATTAAGAATTCTTCATCATTCCCACGATAGCCTTTTACAAACTCCTTTAGTAATTCTTCTTCATGAGTTGTAGAATTTCCTTCGTAGTACTTTTCAAGTAAATTTTTATATTCAAACAGTTCCATAACTCATTATTTTTTTAATTTCTTCTCTAACTTTTTTTCTTGCTCTCGAAAGATTTACCCTGATAGTTTCCGTATTCATGTCAACAAGCGGTTCAATTTCCTCGAAACTATAGAGCTCAATATCGCGCAAATGCATAATGGTTTTTTGTGGTTCATTTAAGTTAGCAATGGCATTTTTAATAATCAGCCCCAACTCACTATTCTCTACTTGGTCTGTGTTATCTATAGTATCGGTATGATACGAAACATCATCACTTTTAGCATACCTAGTATTTTTTCGCCTCGCTTTATCCAGACTGGTATTTTTAGTTGTTGTCATTGCAAAGGCTTCCAAATTATTGTATTTGTGAAGCTCATTTCGCATGGTCCATAACTTTAAAAGAACGTCTTGTGTTACATCTTCCGCTTCGTGAGCATCATTCAGAATGCGCTTTGAAAACCTATATAGTTTATCTTTTAACGGAAAAACTTCTATTTTAAATTCATCTGCTGTCATTCTATATTCTCATTCATTTTTTATGATGTTCACAGGGAAGACGAACAACTGATTATTTTATAACACAAAATATGTATTTTTTTTACAAGCACAAGTAATTTAAATCGTAACTTATTGACAATGTAGTTTATAAAAGGCATAAAAACTTGAAAATATTTATACATTTTAAGTTTAGTTTGCAAAACTAACTTCGTTTTGAAATAATTTTAGCTTAAATTTGATATTGATATGAAGAATCTAATATACATATTTCTGTTGAGTGCGTTTATATATAGTTGCTCTCCTTCAAATACAAAAAGTGGACAATCGCCAACTATTGCAGAAGATTTAAAGATTTCAGCATGCCGTATTTATACTGCCGATTTTGTTATGATCGATCCCAATGATAAAGGCTTACTTCTTCAAGAATTTCTTTTTAATAAAAAAGGATTTGTACACGAATTTATTCGCTATGATATTAATGGAGAAATAACTGATAAGTTTGACTTATATGGTGAACTTACTCCTTTTCCAACATATGCAAACCCTGAATATATTGACACAGTTCTAATGGTAATTGAAATTGACAGTATAGGCGAAATTATGCGAAAAGAGTTAAAAACTTATAATTCAGATGGCTTATTAATTGAATCTTCTTTCTATGGTAAGTTTGATGTATTGCAAAGCAAGAATACCTACGAATACAATAATAATGGTATGATTATTTGCGATATTTATTGGGATGTTGAATTAATGAAACCCAAACAGATAGTGCGCTACGAATACGAATATTTTAGTGACTAGCCTTTGAATTAATTACTATATCCTTTAAATTACACGGTGTTCCACAACCAGCACAGCCTGTACTACAAGCAGTATTTTTTTTTGGTTTAAAAGAAAAATACACCTTACGCCCTGCAATAAAAAAAGCAAACCCAACAATAATAAATGTAAAAATATTGTATACCATATTTATTAATTAAAAAATAATCCTCCAATTTGATTGATTAAAAAAGCAACAACCCAAGCTAATCCTGTAGTATAAAAAACCATAAAAATTGCCCAACTCCATTTTCCCGATTCTTTTGCAATGGCAGCAACCACACCAATACACGGAAAATAAATTAATACAAAAATTAAAAATCCAATTGCTACAAGTGGTGTAAATACAACTTCTCCAGTTTTTTTTCCTGATTCATGTTTTAAATTTTGTAGCCTTGACATTAATTTTTGCTCATCGGCTCCATTTCCATTTTCTGCTTGCATTAAAACCCCAAGTGTACTTACAACAACTTCTTTAGCAGCTGTTCCCGAAAGCAATGCAATTCCCATTCTCCAATCAAATCCAAGTGGTTTTATTAATGGTTCAATAAATTTACCTGTTCTACCTAGCCAACTTCTTTCTAATTGTTCAGCTTGCATTTTATTTTGAATATCAAACTTTTGCTGCTGCAATTCTAAAACAAGTAATTCGTCATCTTGTTTTTCAATATTATTTTCAATAGATATCATCTCACCTAAATAATCTTTAGAATATTTAACTTCTTGAGGGAAATATCCAAGTGCCCAAATAATTACAACTGCAATTAAAATAACACCGCCAACTTTTTGCACATATTGAGCCGACTTATCCCACATATGCTTTACCGTAGATTTTACCGAGGGAATTCTATAGGGAGGCAATTCCATTACAAAAGAAGCCTCCTTTGATTTAAATAAAGTTTTGTTAAAAACATGAGCTGAAATTACAGCCAACAAAATACCAGTTAAATACAAAGCTATTAAAACCAGTGTTGGATTACTTGGGAAAAATGCTCCAATAAATAATATATATACCGGTAATCGGGCGCTGCATGACATAAATGGTATAATAAGCATGGTTAAAATTCTATCATTGCGATTCCGAATGGTACGTGTTGCCATAATTGCTGGAACATTACAGCCAAAACCCATAATTAAAGGAATAAACGACCGTCCGTGCAAACCAATTTTATGCATCAGCTTATCCATCATAAATGCAGCCCGAGCCATATAACCAGTATCTTCCATAAACGAAATAAACAAGAATAGAATTAAAATATTTGGTAAAAAAACCAGCACACTTCCCAGTCCATTAACTATACCATCAGTTATTAAATCTTTAAACATGCCATTGGGTAACACTTCTCTCAAAAATGAATTTAGCAAACCAACTCCAGCATCAATCCATTCCATTGGATAACTGCCTAATTGAAAGGTTGCAAAAAACATTACGAACATAAAAAATATGAAAAGGGGGCCACCAAAAATTCTATGTGTTAGAATTTTATCAATATTATTGGTATGAACCCACCTCTGCGACTTTCCTTGTTTTAAAGTTTCGTTTAAGGCACCTCTAATAAAACCATACTTCGAATCGGTAATAATAGTTTCACTTCTTTCCCCCAAAATATTTTCGATTCTACCAACTTCTTTATAGGCAACTTTTAATATCTGTTTATTTACATTGTGTTTTGAAACCATTCTAATTGCCTGGCCGTCTTGCTCTAATAATTTTACCGCTAAAAAGCGAGGCGACATTTTAGCCAAAAATCGTTGGCATTGTTTAATTTCTTTTCTAATTTCTTTAATTGAATCTTCAACCTCTTTACCATAATTAATGTGAATATGGCGCACCACTTCGTCGCGATTTTCATATACATCAATAATTTTATCAAACAAATTTGTAACTCCAAGCCCTTTTGTAGCAATGGTAGGAATAATAGGAATTCCCAATAGTTTTCCTAATTTCTCAATATTTAAAGAAGCCCCCGATTTTTCTAAATCATCATACATATTTAAGGCAATAATTACCTTAATATCCATGTCGATGAGTTGTGTTGTTAAGTATAAATTGCGCTCTAAATTCGAAGCATCAATTACATTTACAACAATGTCAGGGTGATGATGAAAAATATGCTTTCGCACATATAATTCTTCAGGAGAATAAGCGGTTAAAGAATATGTACCTGGCAAATCATGCAAGTCAAAATTGTAGCCACTTTGTGAATATTTATTATACTTAGCCTCAACTGTTACTCCACTATAATTTCCAACATGTTCTTTTGCTCCCGACACAAAATTAAATAAGGATGTTTTTCCACAGTTTGGATTTCCTACGAAAGCCACACTAATATTCTTACGTTGTTTATTGGCTGTTATTTTTAAAATTTCATGATCAATAATCCCTTCAAATTCAATTTCTGGCAATTCTTTGGCCATTTCAGGAGTAATCACTTCAATTAATTGAGCCTCGCTAATACGCAACGACACATGATAACCCATAATATTATATTCTGCGGGACCATTAAATGGAGCTATTTTTATGACCTCTACCATTTGGCCTTTGACAAAACCCATTTCAACAATTCGCTTTCTAAAAGAACCATGACCTTTAACTTTCACAATCACAGCCTTTTCTCCACTTTTCAACGACGCAAGATTCATACTAACAATCTTTTTTTTCTAATTACCGGAGTACAAAAATAATTTTTTTATTTAGAATTAATAAAAATAAGAGCATATCTATTGATAATTTTATAAAATTCCCTTAAAATTCATTTCATATATATGGATATTCAATTATGTTCTGCTCAGTAAACTGATCTTTAAAACATACCATAAATCCGCAAAAATATATCTTATTTAAACTGCGTTTCAGATGGATAGTCGTACCACGACTTAACAAAAAACAGCTCAAGAAGTTGATGTTAAGTTATTTGTTTTTATAATAGTCGTGTCACGACTCAGTAAACTGTTTTTTTAAATATATTAAAGCAACATATTTTTTTGGTTTTTGAAGAAACTTTAACTTTACTTTTGTTTATTTGTAAGAATAACTATAATATGATGGACGAAAATATTTTTGATAAGCTTCAAGAGATGGGTGGAAAAATGCCAGATAAGTTTAATATTCTGGAAGAACAGATTGATGTTAATATACAGCTTGAATATTTTAAACAATCAAAAAAGACCAAAAAAAAATTACCTAAAAACTTTAAAATTGAAGACATAGAATTAGGTCAACTTGAAAATTCGGAAACTGATATAAAAACAAAAAAAGAAATTATTATAAAAATTGCATCTATTGATGATCCCAAATCCTATAGAATTCTTGAGGAACTTGTGAAAAAAAAAGATGCCGATTTACATGAATGGTGTGTAATGGCTTTACAGGAAAATAAAATGCTTCTTGAAAGCTCATTGTTGAATGAAAATCAGGTTTTTATATCAACTGGATTAGGTGGAAAAGGAACCAGTTTGCGATATTTTGTGGTGCTTATTGGCGAAAATATTAGCGAATTTGCCGAATTTCAGCAAAAAATTGTGTCTTCTGAATTCGAATATGCTTTAAAGCAAAATAATTCGGAATTAGAGAACATCACTTTTGAAGAAAATTATGTAAGTATTAACGTTTTAATTCCGTATGATGTACCCATTCAAAAAGTTTTTCGTAGTGCTGTTCAAGAATGCAATCAATACGGTGGATTTATAAAAAAGAATTTTTTAGTTACTAATGTTAAAACACTATCAATTGACGAGATAAAGGACTTTGTTGAAAAAAATAAATTACCTAAAGATACTGCTCCGGAAATTGATTTTGAACCAAATTTTGATGATGATGAATAAAATTAATCTTGCTTTACAAGTATTACCCAGGGCAAAAGATAAAGATTCTTACCAGTTAGTTGACAAAGCCATTGCTATTATTGAAAAATCGGGTGTAAAATATAAAGTTTGCCCTTTTGAAACGGTAATGGAAGGAAGCTATGATGAACTTATGGAAATTGTAAAAAAAGTACATGAGGAATGTTATAATTCAGGAACTGAAACCATGATGACTTACATTAAAATACAATCTTCGGTCGAGAAAGATGTTAGCATTGCAGACAAAATGGAGAAGTATAGTTAGTATCAGATTAACTAATACCCAAATTGAGCGATTCTCGCTCACGATTTAGTTCTTGTAAGTATTTCACTGCACTTTGTTTGTGAAACACTACAATCTCTACATCGGGGTTAACTCTAAGTAAAGCGCTTGTTCGCTATGCTCCAATCGCTCAACTTAGATAATAGTTTCAATTTTACTATTCAATTTTTGAGTCGAGTATAAAAAGTATTCGAATTAAAATATTTAGAGTCAGTAGATAAGTTCATATGTACAGACGCAGCAATTATAAGGGCTTATTATATGTACAAATGCTGTCAGGAGCTACGCACGCTGACAGATTTGACCTGACAACGTCCGAAGGTCTTGTCAGCGTCTCTCTCACGAAATGAAACTAAGTAGTTAACTACAGCCTCTAAAAATATTTTCAAAAATAATAGGAAGCTATGATTAGGCATATTGTTATGTGGACTCTTAAAGAGAACCACTTTGGAAAGTCAAAATTAGAATTAGCTCAAGAAATGCGAGAAAGGCTTTTGGAATTAAAAGAAAAAATCAAAGAAATTAAATCGCTGGAAGTTGAACTGAATGCGGCTAATTTCGAAAGAAATCATGACATTTCGTTGTTAGCAGAGTATGAAAGTTTTGAGCAATTAAAAATTTATAGCGAACATTTGGAACACCAAAAGGCAGTAAAATTTATACGTGAAATTTCAACAGCAAGAGCTTGCGTTGATTATGAAATATAAAAAAGGCCGCAAATAAACGGCCTTAATATTTTATTTTTCTTCTTTTAAATCTTCGAATTCAACATTAGTAAATTCTTTACTTTCTAACATTTCCTCTTCTGGAAGATCAATTTGATTGGTTTTTATATAATCAACCACTTCACTCAATCCTTCTGCAAACTTTTCAAAATCTTCTTTATACAAGAACAGCTTATGCTTTTCAAAATGGAACTTTCCATCATTCTCATACCGTTTTTTACTTTCAGTAATTGTTAAGTAAAAATCATTTTTCCTTGTTGCTTTAACATCGAAAAAATAAGTACGTTTCCCAGCTCTAACTGCTTTTGAAAAAATCTCTTCCCTGTCTCTACCGTTTTCTTTCTTATCAAATTCTTCCATCATCAATTCAAATTATGATTATAAAACTCAGTTGGCAAAAATAAAATTTTATTCCTAATATGGTTTTTTAAAGATTAAAAAAAATCTATTGCAAAACAAATCACGGTTTCAAATAAACACAAATGTTTAACAAATTCAAAATAAATTCAAATAATCCTTTAGACCCAAGTAAAAAAAAGCTAATTTTGCACCTCATTTTTAATCACATTTATAACGCGCTCTAAATTAATGATTAGCAGAAGGTTGTTGAGAATTAAAGTGTTGCATATGTTATATGCATACTATAATGGTAACGGAGAAGGATTGGCTCGATACGAGAAAGATCTTTTTAAAAGTATAGAGAAGTCATTTGATCTTTATCATCTATTTTTTGTATTACTCATAGATGTTAAAGAATATGCTCTAGGTAGAATTGAATTAGCGAAAAATAAAAGAGTTCCCACAAGAGAAGACTTAGATCCAAATTTAAGATTTGTTGAAAATAGGGTAATTAAGCAGCTATTTAGTAGCAGTAGGTTGTTTAAATACGTTGATGAGCAAAAATTAAGCTGGATAGATAATCCTGAATTGATTAAAAGAATTTATCAGGATATGATTGATTCGGAAACCTATCAAAATTACATGAATTCTAAAGACGATTCATATACTGCTGATAGAGAGTTTATTGTGGCATTTTTCTCAGAATATTTTGTGAATTGCGATTTATTGTATCAAATTTTAGAAGAAAATTCAATTTATTGGAACGATGATATTGAGTTTGTTCTAAGCATGAACATTAAAACTATTCAACGTGCTAAAACGCATGAAATTGATATTCGTTTATTCCAATTGTTCAAAAATGATGAGGATAAAGATTTTGTAAAAAAACTTTTTAGAATGGTTGTATTAGATCATGATAAAAATTCTGAACTCATTCAATCGAACATTAAAAATTGGGATGTGGATAGAATTGCTCAAATGGACTTATTAGTTATGGAAATGGCTGTAACTGAAGTGTTGCAATTTTCAAGCATTCCTGTAAAAGTAAGCTTTAACGAATACATTGAATTGGTTAAATTTTATAGTACAAACAAAAGTAATGCTTTTATTAATGGAGTTTTAGATAAAATAATACACCAACTTAAAGGCGAAGGCAAAATTCAAAAGGCTGGCAGAGGATTAATGGAATAGGAATTTTTGTCACTATTAATTAATTTGGATCAGTATTTGAGATGTTGGGAAAAACAAAATAATTATGAATAAGAATATTTTATTGGCAAGTGTTTTAATCTTTTCTCTTTTTTCATGTGGTAATAAAAATGAAAAAACAGAGCAAGATATTACTTCAGGCATAATTAAAAATCCAATTACCGCCGATGGTAATTTTAACATGAAAAATATGCCTATTATTAAATTTGAAAATGAAGAACACGATTTTGGAATACTTTTACAGGGAGAAAAAGTTTCTCATACCTTTAAGTTTAAAAATATAGGAAAACAAGATTTAATTGTTAAAGATGCTTCAGCCTCATGTGGTTGCACCGTACCTAAATTTTCACAAAAACCAATTGCCCCAGGCGAAGAAGGAGAAATTGAAGTGATTTTTGATAGCAACCGAAGAAGCGGACGGCAAGTTAAAAGCATTACGGTATGGACAAACTGCCAGCCCAATCAAAATAAACTACGAATTATTTCAGAAATAGTTGAACCAAAATAACGTGAAGTAGATATCAAATAAATTAGTAATCTTAATATAAATTAGAATGAACTTATTATCAATCTTTTTAATGCAACCCCAAGGTGAACAAGCTAATCCCTTGCAGTCATTATTACCTTTAGTTGTAATTATTGTCATTTTTTACTTCTTTATGATTCGTCCTCAAATGAAAAAACAAAAAGAGGTACGTCAATTTCGTGAAGGTTTGGCAAAAGGCGATAAAATTTTAACTATAGGTGGTATTTATGGAAAAATAGTAGAGCTTAAAGATGCGACTTGCATCATCGAAATTGCTGATGGTATACGAATTAAAGTTGACAAAGCCGGATTAGTAAAAGATAGTTCGGATTTACAGGACCAGGCTAAAAAATAATCTTGCTCAATACAATTCAAGCCCGGTAACTTTTTTGTCATTGTCACATTGCCAGATAGTAATTATTTGTAATTTTGGTGACATACATAAAGTTACCGGGTTTTTTGTTTTGCTATTTAATTTATATTTATAGTTTGGACGACAATTTATTTCATAAAGCAAAAGAATATTTCAACAATAGAATATTCCAACGAATTGATCAAAAGATTCTTACTTATATGGTATTTGTAGGAATTGCCACTATATTTTGGTTTTTTAACAAACTTGGAAACGATTTTACAACAACCATTGACTATCCAGTTAGGTATGCCAATATGCCAAAAAATAAAGTTTTGGTAAATGAACTCCCAAAAAATCTCCATCTCAACGTGAATTCATTTGGCTACAAATTATTAATTTACAAATTAAGTCCTGCTCCGTATCCCGTTGTTATAAATCTTGAAGATTATATTAAACAAATAAATAATCCGAACATTAAGCAATTTCAACTTAACACAAGGTATGCCAGAGAGGAAATAAACAAGCAAATGCCTAATGATATTGAAGTTTTAGACATATTGCCTGATACTATTTCATTTCAATTTGCTAACATTCTAGAAAAAAAGGTTCCGGTAAAAGCTAATGTGAGTTTGGATTTTGATCAGCAATGTATGCTCGATGGTCTAATATCATTCATTCCCGATTCGATTATCGTAAAAGGGCCTCACACAATTCTTGACACCCTTTCTGGAGTTTTTATAAAAAAACAAGTTTTTTCGAGTTTAAATAAACCTTTACAACGAAATGTTTTGATTAAGGAAATAAAGCAAGTTAAGTACGATAAAAAGAGGGTAATTATGAATTTGCCTGTTTCAAAGTTTACACAAGCTACTTATAATGTTTCTATCATTCCAACAAATGTTCCCGATACATTAGAATTAAAAACCTTTCCAAGACAGATTCAAGTAACAGGATTAGTATCGTTAAATGATTATGATAAAATTAATGAATCGGATTTTAGAGTAGAAGTAGATTATTTTGAAATTGCGAAGCTGTTAGGACAAAAACTGGGTGTGAAATTAATCTTGTTTCCTTCAAAAGTAAAATCTCTAGATTATTATCCGCAAAGTGTCGAATTTATTATCGAAAAAAGTACTTTTTAATGCAAATTGTTGGTCTTACAGGAAATATAGGAAGCGGGAAAACATTTGTGGCAAATTTATTTGCGAATAAAAATATAGCTATTTACAATTCCGATGAAAAGGCTAAGTTTTTAATGAATAATAACTTTGAGCTAAAACAAAAAATTATTGAAAAATTTGGCTCCGATTCTTACCAAAATAATTCTTTAAACAAAAAATATATAGCCGATCAAATTTTTAATAACAAAGTGCTATTGGAGTGGATGAATCAATTGATTCATCCTGCGGTAAAAACTGATTTCGAAAGTTGGGTGAATACAAATAATGATTTTCCCTACGTTATAAAAGAAGCTGCTATTTTAATCGAAAGTAAGGCCTATTTAGATTGCGATTCAATAATTTTAGTTACCGCACCTGAAAAAATTAGAATTAAAAGAGTTATGAGTCGCGACAATCTGACAGAAGATCAGGTATCGCAAAGAATATTGAACCAAATGACTGAAATAGAGAAGGAAAAATACGCAGATTTTATAATTAAAAATGATGGCACATTGGTGGTAAAAGACCAGGTAGATTCCATTCACGAAAAATTAATACAAAGAATACTATGAGTTTAGGAAGATGGATTGCTGGTGGTTTAGGATGGGCCTTTTTTGGACCCATTGGTGGTATTGTTGGATTTCTTGTTGGTAGCGCATTCGAAGGACAAGCAGGAACTAAATTAACTGGGAAAGCAGGAACTTCTGCCACAACAACTCGAGGTGACTTCATGCTTAGTTTAATTGTACTGACTGCAGCAGTTATGAAAGCCGATGGAGTGGTTAAAAAAGCTGAACTTGATTACGTAAAACAATATTTTTTGCGTTCATTTGGAAGTGATGCAGCTGCAGATGCCGTTAAAATGCTTCGGGATATTCTAAAAAAAGAAATTCCCTTGCAAGATGTTAGTCGGCAAATAGGTCAAAATCTTGATTACTCTTCAAAGTTACAATTACTGCATTATTTATTTGGCATTTCAAAAGCCGATGGCTATACGCATCCTGCAGAAGTTGACCTCATTCAATTAATTTCAAAGTATATGAATATTGGAACATCCGATTTTAATTCAATAAAATCAATGTTTTATTCCGATACCAATGTAGCATATTCCATTTTGGGTATAAAAACCGATGCTACAGAAGAAGAAATTAAAAAGGCCTATCGAAAAATGGCTGTTGAATATCACCCTGATAAAGTATCATATTTGGGTGAAGATGTACAACGTTCAGCCAATGAAAAATTTCAAAAAATAAATGAAGCCTATGAATCCATTAAAAAGGAGAAAGGTTTTGTTTAAAATCATTTTTTTTGAAATCTGTAATTAAAAAGAAAAACTTTAAGTAATGCAACCAAATAATCAATTAGCATCCTATACAAAAAACACAAAAGGTATACTTCATAAAATTAATTGTTAATCATTAAAAAAATTGAGCAATACAGGTATTGTAATTTGAATCATTATACTATATTTGCGAGCTAACTATAAAAATTGATATATGTTAAAAGATATTCTAGCAATTTCGGGACAACCAGGACTATATAAGCTTGTGTCGAATACAAAGAATGGGATTATAGTTGAAAACTTAGAAACTAAAAAAAGAATGCCAGCATATGCCACTGCTAAAGTAAGTGCACTAGAAGATATTGCAATATATACTGAAGATGGCGAAGATAAACCTTTGGGTAAAGTATTAATTAGTATTCGTGAAAAAGAAAATGGCGGGTCTGCTATTTCTCAAAAAGCTGGGAATACTGAATTAAAAAAATACTTTGAAGAAGTTATGCCCGAATTTGATCAGGAACGTGTGTATGTTTCTGATATTAAAAAAGTGATTCAATGGTATAACATTATCCAAAAATTAGAAATGTTAGACATTCTTGATAAAAAGGATGACGAAACCGAGGAAAAAACTGAAACTGAAGTAAAAGAAGAAGTTAAAGCAGAGAATTAAAATTAATAAAGAAATAAGTTAATTAAGCATGGTATTTTACCATGCTTTTCTTTTATAGGTCATTATCCTATCGTAACTTTCATTTATTCTCTCTTCCGATATTTTACCAGTATTTACCAACTTAATAATGGTATTGACTAATTTTTCAGAAAGATTTTTTTCATAAACATCAATATTATTGGAGAAAAGCAACATATCAACTCCAGCATTTATAGCCTTTTCAATTGATTCTTCTAAACCAAAATGATCGGCAATGGCTCGCATCATCATGTCATCTGATAATATCAGACCCTTATAATCTAGGGTGTCTCGTAAAATACTCAAGGTTCTTTTCGATAAGGTTGCTGGATATTTACTATCCAAATTTTTATTAAAAACATGAGCTGTCATTATCATTGGACAAAGATTATTCTGTATTAAAATTTCGTAAGGCTTAAGTTCCATGCGTGTCCACGAATCAGAAACATCAGTAAAACCTAAATGGGAATCTGAAGTTGCGCTTCCATGACCAGGAAAATGTTTTAAACTTGTCCACACTTGGTTTTTCAAATGCGCCTCAATATAAATCGATGAATGCTTGACAACTTTTTCAGCATCAGAAGAAAAACTTCTTTTAATTCCTCCAATAACCGGACAATCAGGATTTACATTCACATCAACCACAGGAGCAAAATTTAAATTCACACCTACCATTTTACATGAATTTGCTATTCTTTCAGCATAAAATCTAGTAGAATCAACATTATCTATTTCTCCTAAATTTTGAGCCGACTTTGTTGGTTTAAATCCATAGCGTTCTTTTAGTCGCGAAACCGATCCTCCTTCTTCGTCAATTCCAATAAATAAAGGCGTTTTTGAATAACTCTGTAACTGAATGGTAAGTTTTTTTAATTGATGAATGGAAGTAATATTTCTTGGCCTTGCTTTTTTTACCGCATCGTATTCATAAATAATTACACCACCAATATTGTAATTTTGAATGTCTTTTACAATGGAGCTTTCATCAGAAACCAAGGTGTCGGAAAAACCGAGCATAATCATCTGACCAATTTTTTCCTTTAAATCTGGTTCTTTTTGAGCATATGAACACGAATAAATGCCATTAAAAAGAACAATAATAATTATTGTGAAAAATAGTTGTCTCATACTTTTATATAATTGCTTTTAAATGCTTGCAAAGCTAATCTAAATTCATTTACTGTTTGGTATCGTTGTTCAATTCCTAAAGACAAGCGATGGAATACTTCGCTTCGAGAATAGTGGTTTGGCGGTTTTTTAAAATGATATTTCGAGGTCGCTTTTTGGATAATAAGCATTAAATCAGGCGGAATTACCTTTTTTACTTGCAGTGGATATGCCATTTGTAAATTCATTAATTTAACTGAAATATTACTTTCGTAGGCCGGTTCCTTTGTAATTAGCTCATACATTAATAAGGCAATGTTATGAATATCGGAATGAAAACTTGTTAGCTCATGAAAACCTAACACTTGCTCAGGCGGTGAATAAACTAAAACAAATGGTCTTTTAGTTCTGCTTGGTGTGAGTCTGGGAGATTTGCCTGCTACACGTACCATTCCAAAATCAATCAACTGAAATTCTGGATTTTTAAAATTCGGACGCTTACCCTTTATGGTTGCCATTAGCACATTAGCAGGTTTTATATCGGCATGAATATAACCCAAATTATGCAAAGCTTCCACAGCATTTAACAATTGAAGGCCACAATCTATAGCTATTTTAATGCGGGTTCGCTTCCTAACTCTTATGTATTTAAAGTAAAAACTTAAATCAATGCCATCGTAATAATCTGAAATTAAAAAATGCCTGTCATCCTGATATATATATTCGTAGGGAGCCAATAAATTTTGGTGTAAGCCATACCAATTTATTTCCAGCTTAAAATGATCAATTTCTTCAGGTTTTTTAGCTAACTCTGAAGGTAACATTTTAATGACTACTGACCGTCCATCAGCCGATTCGCCCTTATAAACCCTACTGAATTTCGAAACTTCACGAAAACGGGAAGTGGGCGTGTGTGGCTTAAATAAATAGTCATTATTTTCACCATGTAGAACAATTATTTTGTCTTTCTTTTTCTTCATTAATTTTAATAAACAAACCTTAAAATTGAACATTTATGGTGCAAACTTTTTTATATTGATTTACCTCACCATTTAAATTAAAAATCTCAAAAAATGCGATATAAATTCCTGCGTTTGCCTTTTGCATATTATCTGAAAGTCCATCCCAAATCCAATACCCAGTTAATCCAAGGAGTTCGTTCTTTGTAATGGTACGAATTTTTCTTCCAACATTATCAAAAATAGCAACATTTGCCACATAACCTGGCTCATCAAATTTATAAGTGATTGTTGCAAAATCATTGTATCCATCATTGTCAGGTGAAAATACTTCGGGATCGACTGAAATAATTGAATTGGTTTCCTTAGATTCTTTATAAACTGAATTTTTATATCCTGGTGTTGCCCACCCTGATAATTCTGAGGCAGAATGCCAATTATTTCTATTTTGCGTTGCCTTATCATGATTTATTCGCTCTAAACTCACTCCTTCAGTAGTTTCAAGTAAGCCAAAATGCATATCATCGGAATAGGTAAATTCGTCGATAATTAACCCAGTAGAATCAAGCAAAACAAGAGTTCCGCTTTTATCGGCCATTGATGGAAGCTCGGCAACATTGAAAAAGGCCAAATCATTTTCAATAATATATTGTTTTTTAATGGCTCTATCGTTTAATGATATAAGCATGTAATTATTTGGAAACAATAATCCACCAAGGTTTGTAATTGTTTTTATTGATGAAAGATCATTATTTTCATTGCGATTTGCGAGCTTTAATTGTTTTAGATTAATTGTTTTAATCGATCGGTTGTACAATTCTATAAAATCGACGCCTTCTTCTTTTGGGTTAAAAAGTATTTCATTAATTATGATATCATTTTCAAAGGCTTCACTTGCAATGGCAAAATTAGCAATTGCATTAGCTAAGGTATTTCCAGCAATATCTTTTATTTCGTCAGAAACCATCACTGTGTAAACCACTCCGTTATGTAATTTTGAATTCAGCGTTAACTCCAACAATGATAAATCAAATGGATTAACCACACTTGCTGATATTAAATTGGGTTGGTCTTGAATAGTAAGCAAATTTTGATTTAGCTCTGAAAAATCCATTAATTCAGAGAATACTAGAACAACAGAGCTATCGCCACAAGGAAAAGCTCGTAACAATTTGGGTGATTCTTCATCGGGATTTTCATGATATATTGAATTAATTTCCCCTGGGGTTCCTCCCTTTTCAGCCATTGAAACCGACCAGTTAATTTCTGTTTCATTTGGATTTGCAGGATCGATTCTTTCCAGACTAAAACCACCATCAGCTTTAAAATCATCGCTAATCCAATCCATTTGATAATCGGATTGGCAAATCAATTGATTTTTTTTATTAAATAACCTTAAGGATGCAGATTGCGGAAGGTTTGGAAGATTTTCAACCTGAATAAACGCTCCGAATGTTGATAGTGATGGCTTTGCTTCGTCTTTTCCTATAATTATAAACTCATTGGGTTCAATGATTGCTGTTTTTAAAATGCGTTCTGAATTATTTACCCAAAGTTGCCAATTGTAGATATAAATGGTTTGAGAAGTTGTATTTGCAAGTTCAATATATTCTTGCTCAGGTAAGCCTGCCGATGGTTCAGGATTTGCCATTATTTCGTTTATAACAATATCGTATATTTTTGGCTGATAATAGGTAAACAGAATAGAAGTATCTGTAATTTGATTGCCACAAAAGTCATGTATATTAAATATTTCCAAGGAGTTAGTATCCAGCTCATTAAATGTATTTTCAAATGTAATGTGCAAACAAGTGTTCTTCAAAGAATCGAAATCAACTGAAATGGGATTCAAAATATCATTAAGCAAAAAATAATTTATGAAATCTTGATCAAGTTCAAAACTCTCAGAAAATTCAAGTAATAATTCATAGTTTGATATGGGTAATAATTGTAAGATTTTTGGTTTTGTAGTATCCAAATTGTCTCCATCAACCGAATTTACTAAGCCTGGCGTTCCTCCGTAATGATTATCAGATGCTGTCCAATTGCTTGATTTACTGCAGGTATTATCCGGGTCAATAATTTCCAGCGACCATCCTCCACTTGACTTTTCTTCATGCTTGTACCAGCTGCTATTGTAAGTAATTTGATTTACATATTTACCTGTAGAATCTTGTAGTGCTATAAATGCAGATTCATTAGGCAATGAAGGAAAGCCAGAAACAGGAATTACCATGCCGTATTCCTTAAAATTGTCAGAATTATTCTCTGAACAAATTAGAGCATACGAATTGGGTAAAATAACTACATCACCAAATATTTTCTCATTATAATTAACAAGAAGTCGCCAATTTTCAAGATTTAAGGCTTTATTACTTCTATTAAATATTTCAATATATTCAAATTCGGGTAATCCTACAGAAGGAATCGGGTCAACCATAATTTCAGAAATAATAATATCATTCGTTTCAACGAGATGATGGAAAAAATTAATGACAGTATCATTCATTGAATTATCGCACAAATCAGATAGATTAGCTATAGAAATTCTATTTGAAGTTTCTGCTATTAATTCCTCATTTAAAAACAAGATAATAGTTGAGTTTTCGCCAAAACTGTTTAATGAATCAATAATTACATTTGATTCTAACAATTCATAATTTTCAACATTAAAAAGACTTTCTGAATTTATTGGCTCTGAAAACGAAACTTCAATTTGTAAAGCTCCATGGGTTTTTAAGTTCTGTATAAATGGTTTTTGAAGGTCAATGTTTTCTGCATTTACCGAATTTATAATTTCAGGGGTTCCTCCAATTTCATTTTCACAGGATTTCCAATTTTGAGAAGTGCTACATAAATTATTAACATCAATTCGTTCCAATGACCAACCACCGTTCTCTTTATCAGGATTGGTATGCCATGATTTTAAATAATAAACTTCGGTAATTAATGTTTCGGCAGTGTCTCGCAATTGTAAATGTTTACCACTTGAAGTTAAACTCGTGGAACTTAAAATATCAATCACGTTTTCATAATCATTTAATTCTTCGGATTGACCATTTGGACATAACAACAGATATTTATTTGGCGGAATAGAAAATTCAGGGAACTGTTTAAAATAGGTATCATAATATAATTTCCATCCGGTAAGATTTATTTCAAAATTGCTTCGATTGTAAAGTTCTAAATATGAAACTTCGGGCAAACCTACCGATGGTGTTGGATCTGCCATTATTTCTGTAAAAACAATGTCGTTTGGTTGAGTTTTATAATATAAAAAACTAAGGGTAGTGTCCTTAATTTTATTTCCGCAAAAGTCTTCAATTCCCGCTATCATTAAGAGATAAGTTGTTTCAGAAATAAATTGATTTTTAAATTCAAGATTAACAATAGTTTCAGAAGCATCGGTAAAAAATATAGTATCAGGAAAAGTTGTATCATTTTCGAGCATGAAATTATTCAAGTTTTGAAAATTTGCAACAGGCATTTGTTCAGAAAATTGAAGTTGTATTAAATTATTTGAAAATGTTTTTAGATTAATAATTTCGGGTGAAATGCTGTCTAAATTTTCAGAATATACTGAATTTTGGTTGCCTGGGGTTCCTCCATTTTCATTCAACGATACATTCCAATTATTGCTGGCAGCGCACAAATTATTCGGATCAAGTTTTTCAAGTGACCAGCCGCCATCCTCTTTTTCAGGATCGGTGATCCAATTTGGCTTATAATAAACAGAATTGATTAGCAAATATTCGGGCGAAATTAATTCTACCGACTTTCCATAATTGGTTAATGAGTTGGTTAAAATACCAACAGTTTTTCCATATACTTCAAATTCATTAATTGCACTATTTAAGGTAACTATTACATATTCATTGGGATAAATAATGCTATCGGGGAAAGTTTTTACAACTCCTCCAATATCTAATTTCCAATCTTTTAAATAGAAAATATTTTCTCCTCTATTGTAAATCTCCAAATAGTCATATTCAGGCAATCCAACGGGAGGAGAGGGGTCGAACATAATTTCATTAATGATTATATCACCAAATTCAGCGGGAACCTGATAAGAAAATGAGATTGATTGTGGAAGCATTTCGCTGTTTTCCAAATCTTTTAAACCATTTATGCTAATAGTGTAATTGGCAGTTTTCAATCGATTCACTTTAAGTTTAATCTGATGCAAGTGGTTTAAATCTTGATCTGCACTTTCAATAATAATAGCTTCATCTGTTTCTGATTCAATAAAGTAGTTTTCTAAAGTTGAAACTTCCGTATCAAGTATTGGCTCAGAAAACTCAATAAAAATAGTGTCTATTAAGCCATAGCTTGAAACCAATTCAGGTGGCGTATTTAACTGGAAAACAGAAATATCATCCATCCACAATTCACCAGCTCGTGTACTGCTAAATTCAAAAACCAATCCATGGTTTGGAAGGTTTATATATACTGAATCTTTTTTCTCAGTAGCGTAACAAAGATTTTCAAAATCGTTGGTGTTGGAATAAGCCAGTTGCCAAATACCTAAAGGTTTTCTAATGACTTCAATGGCAACCCTTTCATTTTCGTTCCAATTAAAATCGGACTGTACTAATAATTTCTTGCTTCCGTTTTTATCTATTCTCCAAAGCGATAAACTATCAGTTGATCCGGTGAAATTTACTCCAACGGCATAACCAACAATACTATCATTGGTTAAAATCGAATCAGAGCCCATTAGATAATACCAAAATCGGTTAGAAGTAGTTGGATCAAAATCGCCATTTTGCAAGGTAAACTGCCACACCATTTTTCCCTTATCCATTTGCCATTGTTGGTAGTTTGCAGCAATATAACTTAGCCCTTCAACGTCCTCTAAATTATGTTTCAATTGATTTTTTTTTAAAATTGAATCATGTGTTATTGTCCAATCCCCAGTATTATTCCAAAGGGATAAATCATCATCAAAAGTTTCATGAAAATATTTTTGTCCAATATATTTTTTCAATCTTAGGGTATCTAAAAAGCCGTCTGCCGAAACTATAAAAAGCACCGTATCGGAACCCAAATATTGAAGATTGTTAATAGAAAATGTTCCATCAGAAAAATTCCCAAATATGGGTTCTTCATAATTTAACCTACCTTCATCACTTGAATAATTTATGCTTAGTGTTCCTGATTGATCCACATCTAAATTTCCATTTGTATCAGTAGCATCGACCAAGATTGAAAAAATTGAGTCAGAATAAATGAAGTCGGGATTAATAGAAACAGCTAATCTTGTTGCTTCTACATCTAAAATTAAATCATTTGCACTGGACTCAAAACCGCCGTGCTTAATTTGCGAGCCATTCGCATTGCAAAATATTTGATCTGGGGTTAATTTAATCCCAATATTTTTCCCATCAGCCTGCTTTAATTCTGTTTTAAGTGAGAGGTATAATGCCAATGTGTCTTTATTTTCAATTCCTTCATCTGTGGATATTAAATCTATGGTATTAAAATAGAGACTTGAATCTTTTATTTCCCCAAATATAAAAGTGTCTAATTTTGAATAATACAAGCAGGCTGAGTCCATAACTTCTTGCCAATTTGAAAACTGATTGTAGGTATTTTTCAAAAATATTATACTGTCAATAATGGTAGGCACACCATCTCCTGAAGCTGAATCGGCAAGAACAAAATCAAACAATTTTATTCCGGGAGAATTATTTATTAATGATGATATTGAAGATGCAAAGCCCTCTGCATTCAACGAAAGTGATGAAGTGCTATCGTTGGGGGGGATCTCTGAAGCTTGTCCGTAAATTGACACGTTATCAATTCTGAAAGCTCCCAAACCAGTTGTGATTCTACTTTCATTATCCCAACCTGCAATTTTAAATATTGAATTACTTAAAGATATTGTATCGTTAATACTATTTGCATGATAATATAAACTATCTGCAATAACACTTATGGTTTCAAGTAGCGAATCATTAACTAAAATACTCAAAGCTGAAGGACCAGAACCGGTCACGTAAAACTCAAAAGAAACAGAATCAATAACAAATTCAAATCCTTCTTTGGCAGATAAGTCCACATAGAAATATTTAGCTTCATTTGCTGTTTTTTTTGCCCATCCTCCGCTTTCCTCAACATAGGGTTCGTTGGTAAAATAATCGCCGGTTACAACATTTGTACTTATAGTTCCCGATGATAATTGAAAGTTAACTGAATCGATATTTTCATTTAAAATGCTGGGTTGCAGATAGGGTGAATTGTTAAAATCAAAGGAAATTAATTGGGATAGTAATAATTTATTACATAAAATAAAGAATAGTAATGGATATGTAATTCTTTGTCTCATAATAATGAAATTATTACATAAAAAGCTATTTTTGCGTTATCTTTTTGGTTAGACAATGAAAAGATATAAAAAATTTAAAATATAACATAAAACAATCACTGTAAATGAATATAGCAATTGTTGGAGTGAGCGGAGCCGTTGGTCAGGAGTTTTTGAAAATTCTTACAGAACGAAATCTACCTATTGATGAATTGGTATTGTTTGGATCAGCACGTAGTGCAAGAAAAGTATATGCCTTTAAGGGTAAGAAACTTACCGTTAAGGAGCTCAAACATAACGATGACTTTAAAAACATTGATATTGCATTAACTTCAGCAGGTGGGTCAACCTCCATAGAATTTGCAGAAACTATAACAAAGCATGGAGCCATAATGATTGACAACTCCAGTGCATTTCGTATGGATAGCGATGTTCCTTTGGTAGTACCTGAGGTAAATGCTGCAGATGCGCTGAAGCATCCTAAAAATATTATTGCAAACCCGAATTGTACTACCATACAAATGGTAGTTGCATTAAAAGCTCTTGATAATATTTCACACCTTAAAAGAGTACATGTTTCATCCTACCAATCGGCAAGCGGTGCTGGAGCCATGGGAATGGCAGAATTGGAGCAACAAGTTAAAGACTACGTTGAAAATAAAGATATTAGCATTGAAAAATTTGCCCATCAATTGCTTTTTAATGTAATACCACATGTTGATGCTTTTACAGAAAATGGCTATACCAAAGAGGAAATGAAAATGTATAATGAAACCAAAAAAATTATGCATTCCGATGTTGAAGTCAGTGCAACTTGTGTTCGTGTTCCAGTAATGCGAGCACATTCTGAAGCTATTTGGGCAGAAACCGAAACCCCAGTTTCACCTGAAGCATTTACTCAAGCATGTGAAAATTTCAACGGGATTACCGTAATGGATAAACCCATGGAAAATCTCTATCCTATGCCATTAGATTTAGCAGGAAAAGATGATGTTTATGTGGGAAGAATCAGAAAAGATATTGCTAACCCAAATGGTATTACTTTTTGGTGTGTAAGTGACCAGATTAGAAAAGGAGCGGCACTTAATGCTGTGCAGATAGCAGAATATTTGATTGAGAAGAAGTTTAATTAAAAAATATGGTTATCCCTATGTCAAACTAAATTAAAAAATTAGAAATGGTGGTTTAAAAAAGTCGGTTAATACATTCAGACAATTAATTGCCTGTAAGGTATATTTATTTCAGCTGGAGGCACCGGCTCCGGTATTGAACATGTGAAAAATCGTTGCAAGCAGAAATATTAATGATAATTGATACCCAAATTGAGCGATTCTCGCTCACGATTTAGTTCTTG
>JAEINW010000061.1 GCA_016342715.1 Salinivirgaceae bacterium
ATTGAGCGATTCTCGCTCACGATTTAGTTCTTGTAAGTATTTCACTGCACTTTGTTTGTGAAACACTACAATCTCTTCATCGGGGTTAACTCTAAGTAAAGCGCTTGTTCGCTATGCTCCAATCGCTCAACTTAGATGTTAGTTTAAAAAAAGATAAAATAACCATAAAGAATTGAGTTTTGTAGTTAATAAAACTGGCTTTTTATATTTTATGAAATATTATTTTGTCTTTTGAAATAAAACTATCATAAACTGTTATCAGTAATAATATAATAATTATTGCTAAAAATCCCGATAATCCAGTAACTCCCGAAATTAAATCGTGTGATTTATTTAACATTATTATAGCAATGCCTGCTGATGCATTAAGTGTACCGTGTAATATTGAAACTCCTATAACAGAGTTTGTTTTTATTCTCACATAATTAAAAATTGGACTTAGTAGAATACAAAATGCAATCATCATTAGTATTCCCCACTTCGGATGATCTGGATAATTGTGTCCCATTAATATTAAAGGAGCATGCCATATTCCCCATACAAATCCAATTATTAGTGACGCTTTGATAAATGATTTCCCTTTAAGTAAGTAAAACAAAAAGCCTCTCCAACCATATTCTTCACCAAAGGCTGCTAAAGCATTAATTGAAATACCTGAAAAAAGTGCACTAATTAACGAGATCCAAAAAATTCCAATGGGTAAATTTTGCAATTGTTTTGTTGCTTCTTTAATTTGTTCCTGAGGCAGGCTTTTGCTTATTTGGTTAATATATCCAGTTAAATCAGCAGAGTATTCGTATCCAAGCATTTGAATATTAATGTAAAATGTTAGTAATGCAATAATTGGCATAATTAACCAAGCAAACAACCAGTAATAATTCAATTTAAAATTTAAAGCAATTTCTAATTTTTCATTCTTCAGAAATATTTTTTTATAAATTAAAGCACTTAGTAATGGGAAATACATATAAATAGCTCCTATAATAACCATTTGAAAACCTTCCCATTTTCCCCCAAATAATTTGAACAAAGCAAAGAACGACCAACTTACTAATATTGTTAGCAAAGAATAAGCAACAATATGATGTGTTTTTGTTTTCATTATAATTATTAAAATAGAATTGAGCTTAGGATTATTATAATAATTATTCCAGCAAGACTAATATAGGAATAAGGATTTCCAAAATTTAGCGTCCATCCCAAAAGTGGGTAGAGTTTGGGAACAAAAACTCTTGAATCTTTTTTATTGATATAAAACATTCCTTTCCAGTTACTAGAATCTTTATGCATGGCATCTAACTGTACTTGTTCAAGTTTCGATTTCATAATAAAATGCTTAAAAATTTATAAAACTCAAAAGATAATTGGGTACTAAAAACCCCGAAACTATGGTTAAAATATAAAAAGGTATTAGGTATTTATTGTGAAGATTTGTTGATAGTTTAAATCCATGAAACATCCATATGGCGCTCCAAACAACAAAAAACATAACAAAGAATGCAATAAAAATAAGTGTAAATAATTCCGAAAAAGTGAACATGTTTTGTGTGATTTCATAGTGTTCTAAACCTGATAGTTTTTCAGGTATATCAGTAAGAACGCTAAAAGCCCCAATAAAACTTGCAGGTAACAGTGGAATAAACGCAAATGCTTGGGTTCCAAAAATATCGATCAATCTAATTTTTGATTTTGAAAAAATAAAACCCACAATACTAAAAATTGTAGATGCATAGAGCCAACTTATTAATGGTTCTAGGAAATAAATAATATACGGTGTTTCTCTGCCTGAGTGAACACTTAATACACCATCAAAATGAGTGTTTGTTTTAAAACCTATTATGCTTGCAAGAATAATGGCAAACAAGCCAAATAGTAATGCTTTAATTCCTGCAATTTTTTCAAATGGATTTATGAGGTATTTTAATTTCATATTTTAAGAATTACTGAGTTGTTTAATTACTTCATCAAGGCGGTTTCGAACCGATGGATAACTTAAATTCATTTCTTTAGCCATGTTTTTAAGGCTTCCACTATTTTTTACAAAATCAATGATGAATTTTTGAGATTCCAATGGAAGTGAAGCTAATTCTGGTAAATTGTATTTTCCGTCAACTTGTGTTTCACACGAATCACAAAGTAATGTTTTAACCAGAAGTTTGTTTTCGCAGCTAGGGCATTTTATAGGTAACTTCATTTTATATTTGTTTGAATAAAATATTTACAAATATAAATAAAAGTTTATATATATTAAATAATATTTAAATAATATTAAACATTATTTAATATATATTCAATAATATGTCAGTGTAATTTGTTAGTATTTATTATATTCTTTTAATATAAACTCGGTATCGTTTGTAAATCTCCCCATCTAATCGTTCCATTTCGGCTCGTATTTTTGTATTTACCTCTAATGTTAAATGACTGTCAATGTATTCCATTTTTGCATGCTTGGCTTCTTCCAGCATTTTAATGGCCATTAAAGCATCCAGACCTTTGTTTCGGTAATCTTCGCGAATGCCACCCAATAACAAGTTGAGTTGTTTGGTATGTTTTTGTGAGTTCATTAGATGAAAAATTCCAAAGGGAAATAAATAACCTTTGCTTTTTTTAATACCTTCACTTACATCGGGCATGGCAATTACAAAAGCAATAACTTCGTCGACATCGTTGGTAACCAATTTAATAAACTTTGGATTTAGAATGGGAATGTAGCGGTTGGCAAATTCTTTCATCTCCTTAGGAGTCATGGGAGTGAAGGCATAAATATCTTTGAATGTTTCGTTAAGTAAAGTAAGTACAGGAATTATATATTTTCGCAATTGCTTTTTCGATTGAGGTTCAAACACATGCACACTTCCATTATTTATTTTGCGTTCAAATATTTTTTGATAAAACTCCGGAACGGTTTCTGGAATTATAATTTTATATACAAACATATCTCTATGCTTACTGTATCCATAATCCTCAATTAATTTGGGTTGGTAGGGTAAATTACCATTGGTTGCAATTACTAGAGGTTGATCAAATCCTTCAATCATCATTCCTTGCGGATCTTTATCGGAAAATGCGAGAGGGCCAACCAATGCTTCCATTCCTTTTTCTTTTGACCAAATTTCAATAGACTTTAATAAAAATTCGGCAACTGTTTTATCGTTGTTGGTTTCCATAAAACAAAAACGACCATGATTTTCGTTGTGACTTTGGTTATATCTATGATTTATTATTCCCATAATTCGACCAACAATTTCATTCTCTTTTTTCGCAAGAAGTAAAATCGTATCGCAATGTGCAAAAAGTGGATTTTTCTTTGAAGAAAAGAATGCCCATTCATCTAAATAAATTGGTGGAATCCAATTACCATGGTTCTTATGTATTTTAGCAGCTAGATATATAAAATGCTTTAAATCTTTTTTAGTTTTTACTTCTTGTATGGAAATAGTCATGCCTTTTTTTTGTTAAAATAAACATATATTTTATCCGATAGTTTGTAAACTAATGGAGTTGTTATAAACGCAGCAATTATATCAATTGCATAATGTGCTTTTATATAAACCGTTGATAAAATTAATAAAATAGCAATGGGAATTACTATGGTTAGCATTTTTCTAAAATGTTTATAACAAATCCATACCAGCATTAAGCAGATACTAACATGTGAGCTTGGAAATGCTGCTGTAGGTGCTTCGCCATAGCTTTGTATGAATTTTATAAGCCAACCAAAGATATATCCTGATGGTAAAGTTGATATACTCTGGTCGAAATAAAATTGAGGACCAGCAACAGGTATGGCAATGAATACTAAATAGTAAATTAAAAATGAATTAATTACAATAAATAAAACGTTTTCAGCTTTTTTAAAACCCAGTTTTATGAATGTATAAACAGGAATGCCGATAATTAAAAGATAATAAGAGAAGTAGCCAAAATACATTAATTCGGCAAAAAGATTATTTGGTATTACTTCAGAAAATTTATTGGCTAACTGTTGTTTAAAAATGGCAATTTCGATACTTGCAAAAAATGGATCAAGATTATTGAATATTAGGTTATTAAGGTAATCAGTTTCCTTGTAAAAATATCCTAGCAAAAGCAAAGGCCAAAACAATCGGAATATTTTTAACCATTTAATTTTGGTGAAATGCTTAGTTAATATTGGTAAAGCAAGTGTAAATATTACAGTAAAAAAACGAACAATTAAATGCGTTTGGTAATTGGGTAATTCTTTAAAATTCAATAGTATAACTATTGTTGTTATCAAAACGTAAATTAGAATTGATAACTCTAGAGTTTTAATTTTAAATGATTGAAAATGTCCCAAGTATTAAATACTATTTGTGTGACAAAATAGTAATTATTTACGGACTCCATACTATTAAAAAATTGAAAATAAATTATATGTAGCAAATAAAGGAGACTGATAATTTAAAATAAAGCTCCATATTAATTAACATTGACATAAATAACTTTGTATCTTTATACAAATGCCCATTATCAATATTATGATATTTCTTATTCCTTGCCATATGAGGTAGCAAGAGTAAATTGAACTTACTATTGAAATAACACAAAAAATCGACTATGAAATACATTTGTTTAATTGCAGTTGCGCAATTTTTTGCAATAACTGTGTTTAGCCAATTTAACAATCAGTTTTTGGTATCATCTGCTGGTGATTTTTATTCATCATCTAATCTGTCTGTTTCATATAGTATTGGTGAGCTAGCAATTGAAACTTATGAAGCATCTACAGCAATTGTTACCCAAGGTTTTAATCAAACATTGTTAAACCTAGTAGGGATAGAAGAATCTGATAAAAGTGAATCAGACTTAATTAAAATATTTTCAAATTCCACATACGGAGAATTTGAAATTAGTATTAATAACAAAAAAAGATCCTCTGTCAAAACCAAATTGCTACACTCTTTTTGATATTTCAGGAAGAATAGTTAAATGCGGAAAAATACTAGAATCAAAAGTAAGTTTTGATATTTCAAATTATTCAGCTGGTTCTTATTATTTGCGATTATCAAATATCAGTTCCAAATATTCAAAAACTTTAATTATTCAAAAACTTAACTGATAAATTATGAAAAAACTACTACTAATGCTAATTGTGTTCATTGGGTTTAGCATAAATAGCTTCGCACAAGAAAGAAATGTTTTTAAGTATCAGGCGGTTATTAGAAATTCTGCGGGCGAAATAATTGCAAATAAATCAATAAGTTTAAAAATAAATATTCTACTCAGATCAGAAGATGGAACTTTAGTATATTCTGAAACACATGCAAAAACAACGAACAATTTTGGCTTGGTTTCATTAAGTATAGGAAATGGAACAGTAATTTATGGAAATTATGATGAAATTAATTGGAGCAGCAGTAAGTATTTTCTTCAGTTAGAAATTGATATTGATGGAGGAGAAAATTATGAGTTTATGGGAACATCACCTTTACTCTCTGTTCCCTATGCTTTACATGCTCAGACTGTTTCTAACTCAGATGATGCCGATGCCGACCTATTAAACGAAATTCAAGATATTATGTAATTATTTTTCTTAAAATAAAGAGTTCTCTTTTATCTTAAAAAACAAAACCTATTTTTGTGATCAAAACAATTCGATTATGAAAAAAATAATAAATCCCTGGAAAGATAAAGACATATTTAGTTGTTTCGGTTGTAGCGAAAAAAATAAATTTGGCTTGCATTTGGAGTTTTTTGATAATGGAGAAGGCATAGAATGTACTTGGTTGCCCAATAAGGAGTATGAAGGATACATAAATACTCTGCATGGGGGCATTCAATCCACTTTGCACGATGAAATTGCCAGTTGGGTAATATATACCAAAGGTGCCACAGCTGGTGTTACAACCGAGCTAAATGTGAAATTTCTTAAAGGCGTTTTGGTTGATGAAGGTGAAATTAAAATAACCGGACAGCTTATTGAAAAAGATAAAAAGTATATGACCATACACACCAAATTATTTAATTCAAAAGATGAGTTGTGTTCTGAGGCAAAGGTCGTTTATCGCGTCTTTTCTCCACAAGTAGCAATGGCAAAAATGCATTATCCTGGAGTTGAGGCTTTTTATGAAAAGGAATCATAGATTTGATGCTCCGATTTATTAAGAAATTTATTCTAATTACTGATAAAATATCATTATAAATTGAAAAACAATAGCAGTTCTATTATGTTTGCTATTTGCGAAAAACAATTAATTTTGCGACAAAATTTGAAATTATATATTTAACAGAATATCATGGCATTAAAAGTACAATTAAGCGATAAAGTTTATTGGTTAGGATTTAACGACCGCAGAAAACATTTATTCGAAAATCAATGGCCTCTTGAAAAGGGAGTAAGCTATAATTCTTATTTAATTGATGATGAAAAAACGGCCTTAATTGATACTGCCGAAGCACCATTTTCTGGTGATTTGGTAGCATGGGTTGCTGAATTATTGAATGGTAAAAAATTGGATTATCTAGTAATCAACCATATGGAACCTGATCATTCTGGAGCTATTAAAGATGTGGTATCGGCTTATCCTGATGTAATTATTATTGGAAATCGTAAAACATCACCCATTTTAGAAGGTTTTTATGGAATTACTGAAAATTTTATGACAGTAGCTGACGGTGATACCTTAAAATTAGGAAAGCATACTCTTCAATTTTTTATGATTCCGATGGTTCATTGGCCTGAGTCAATGGTTACTTACGATATTTCTGATAAAATTCTATTTTCAAACGATGCTTTTGGAAGCTTTGGAACTTTAAATGGGGGAATTTTCGACGATGAGATTGATTTGGATATTTCTTGTTTTCATGAAGAAGTTCGTCGTTACTATTCAAATATTGTAGGAAAATACGGAGCCCAGGTTCAAAAAGCCTTGGCAAAATTAAGTGGAATAGATATTAAGTTAATTGCTCCATCACACGGCATAATTTGGCGATCGGAAATTCCTTACATAATTGATAAATATCATAAATGGAGTACGCACGAAGGAGAACCTGGCGTAGTAATTATTTTTGGTTCAATGTACGGGAATACCGAAAAAATGGCTGATTACATAGCTCGTTTTTTAGTTGAAGCTGGAGTTAAGCAAGTAAAAGTTTACGACGCAGCAAAAACGCATGCTTCACATATTATTAACGATATTTGGAAATATAAAGGGGTAATTCTTGGTAGTTGCGCATATAACGGGGGTGTTTTTCCACCCATGGCTCATTTAATGTCGGATATTGAACATTATGGACTAAAAGATCGCTATTTGGGTGTTTTTGGTTCTGCAAGTTGGGGTGGAGGCGGTGTACGTGCCATTAATAAATTTGCTGAAAACATTAAATGGGAAGTAGTTGGCGAACAATTTGAGGCACGTTGTGCACCAAAAGATTCAGATATTGAATTGTGTAAAAATTTGGCCAATGCAATGACAGCTAGGTTGTTGTATTGATGTTGATAACTTATTTAAAAGAAACGTTGATAAATATATAACAAAATTCATTTATTAACGTTTTTTTATTAATTGCACGCAAATTCAAAAAATAACCATGATTGAAAATATAACAGTAGTTAACTTAAAAATTCAAGGAAACTCGAATAGACCTGAAGTTGATTTTAATGCCAAAACTGGCGAACTTGTTCTAACAGGACGATCGATTTTAGAAAATACCTTACGATTTTACGAACCGATTCTTGATTGGATTGACACCTATTGCAAAAATCCGGCAGAAAATACTAGTTTTCATTTAAAACTGGAATATTTTAATACCAGCACTTCTAAATTTTTATTATCAATAATTGAAAAGCTTGAAGAGTTATATAGTGGTGGGAGCGATGTTAAAATTTATTGGTATTATGTGGATGAAGATATGCAAGAGCTGGGTGAAGATTATAGAAATATTGTAGAATTACCATTTCAATTAATAGCCTTTTCAATGAATTAATATTAGTTGCTTTCCAAATTTCTTTTTTTTTGTTACTTTGTGAGAACACTTCATAAAATAATTATGATGAATATATGGGGACGTTTATTAGCGACAATTTTTATCCTGATGTCAGTTACAGGATATTCACAAGTTTCAGAGGAGAAGTTAATCAATGAAGTTGAAAGCTATCGTGCAGTAAATAATTTGCTACAAACAGCAGCTGCACTTAATAAGTTAGCCTTTTACTATTGGGAGAACGAACTCTATGAAAAAGCCATTCAATCTTTTGAACAATCAATTTCATTAAACAAAGAAATTGGTAATGATAATGCTATAAAAGCTATTTATAGTAATATTGGAATGATCCATTCTGATTTGGGGCAACTTGAAACCTCCCTTGTGTTTTTTAGGAAAAGTTTAATGTTGAGTAAAAAGCTAAATAACAAACAAGATATTGGTACCAATTTAATAAACATTGGAGTTGCTTTAAACTCGATGGATAGAGCTGAGGAAGCATTACAAAATTTGAACGAAGCAAATGCAATTGCAAGCGAAATAAGTGATAAAAAATTATTGCGTACGAGTTATGGTTTGTTAGCCGAGGTGCATGAAAAACTCGGAAATTCTCAAGAGTCAATGAATTATTTTAATTTATATGCAACTTTTGAGAAACAATTGCAAAAAGAAGTAATTGAAAAAGAACAAGAAGAAAGCCAACGCAAAGTTTCTGAAATGAAACAAGTAACCCAAAAGGCCATCCATGAAAAAGAACAAACTGCCGAGAAACTTGAAATTACAGAAGGTTCTCTAAAAGTATCTAAAAAATTAAATGAGCTTCGAAAAATTGAAATTGCAAAACAAAAGGCTGAGATAAAAAACCAGCGACTTATGATTATGATTTCGGTTATAGGTTTAGCTTTTGTTTTTATTGTTGCTATGTTCATATTAAGGAGTTACCAACAAAAGAAAAAGCATAACAAAGCTCTTGAAATACGAAACGAAGCAATTAGGCAACAAAACGAACAAATTAAGGAGAAAAATCTAAAAATAAATCAAAGTATTAATTACGCTAAAAATATTCAGGGAGCCTTGCTTCCACAACAAGATAGTATTAAGAATATTTTCCCCGAATCCTTTGTTTTTTTTAGCCCTCGCGATGTGGTGAGTGGCGATTTTTATTGGTTTAATCAGATAGAAAAAAATAACACAACTTATAAAATTGCCGCTGCGGTTGATTGTACAGGGCACGGAGTTCCAGGTGCATTTATGAGTATGTTAGGCTTAAGTTTTTTAGAAGAAATTGTGCTGGATAAAAAGATTGTAGATCCGGCAGAGATACTCGAAAGTATGCATAAAATGATTAAATATGCCTTAAAGCAAGACACTTCTGGGAATATGGATGGAATGGATATGACCGTGTGTGTTTACGAAGAAGCAAAAAAATGCATTTACTTTGCTGGAGCAGTGAACCCTTTAATCTATTTTCAAAATAACGAAATGTTTATTCAAAAAGGGAATTTCTTTGGTATTGGGGGACCAATGAAAGACGCCAAAGAAATTAATAAATTATTTGAAACATTTACTATCGATTGCAATATACCCACAACGTGTTATATTTTTTCTGATGGATTTGCCGATCAGTTTGGTGGTGATCAAGGACGTAAATACTTTTCCAAGAATTTTAGAAAGTTATTGGAAACCATCCATGAAAAGCCCATGGATGAACAGCATAATATTCTGGATACGGAATTGAAAAAATGGCATGGGGAGAAGTATAATAGGCTTGACGATGTTCTTGTGATAGGATTTAAAGTTTAATTTTTTGAATAAAATAAATAAAAATATTGTAAATATTGTTGTATTTATGTTTTTATTAATGTAAAAAGGTATCGAACATCAGCTTTTTTTCATAGTAATAATAAATGGAAATACGTATTTTAGTTAAATTGAAAATATAATTAAGAAATTACATTTAATAAAACCTGCTTTACATGAAAAAAGTATTAATATTCTTAATGTTTGTAATGTTTGTGTATGTTGTAAAAGCGCAGCAAGCTCTTGAACATAAATATAAAACCTATAGATCGGAAGCTGGAAAACTATATGTTCAAAAAACATTACCAGTTTACGTTTACATTTCAACCGAACCCGATAAAAAAGGTGAAATGCTTCAGTTGCCCAGTGATAGTACTCCCAAATTTACAAATCCCATGTATCTCGATACCGAAGGATATAATTCATTCAGGTCTCCATCGGCAGTTGATCCAAAAACGAGAATCACACATTATCCCTTAACCGATGTGGTTTTTGAGGTTTATGCGGATAGCAGGTCACCAAGAACTCATCTAAATTTAAATGCAGCAAAAAAACACTTCGATGGAAAGACGCTTTTTATTGGAAATAATATATCGGCAACATTAAGCAGTTACGATGATCATTCGGGATTGGAACAGATACTTGTGTCTATTGATTCCAGTGGCTATAAAAAGTACTCCGATTCATTAAGCTTTACGAAAGAAAAGGTTTATTCTATTGATTATTACGCAGTTGATAATGTAGGCAATGCTGAAAAAGCAAAGCATACATCATTTAGTGTAGATTTAACTGCTCCGGTTTCAGTATTAGAATTTGATGGAGATAAATTTGAATCTAATGTTTCAGGCAGAACTAAATTCATTATTAGTGCAAGCGACGCTATTTCTGGAATAAAGCTTACTTATTATTCCATTGATGATAAAGCATTTAAAAAATATATAGGTCCCATACATTCAGCCTATTACGCCGAAGGTGAACATACAATTAAATATTATTCAATTGATAATGTAGGAAATAAGGAAGTTCAAAAAGAATATTCTTTTTATATAGATAAAACACCCCCAATACTGGTTGATGAAATTATGGGAAACAGTTTTGTGGCGAATGGACGCGAATTCTCATCAGGTAGAACTAAATTGAAATTAACAGCCGTTGATAACAAAGCTGGAATTAAAGAAATAAAATATTCCATAAATAACGGACCCTATCAGCTTTATGATAAACCTTTTTATTTAACAACAGTATCTGGTTCACTGGCTGTTTTATCATATGTTGAAGATAATGTTGGGAATAGAAGTAGTGCTACTGAAAAAAGCACAAAAAGTAAAGCTTCATATGTCGATTTAACAGGACCACAATTAAAATTTGCCTTTGAGGGAAAAGTGTTTAAAGCCAGAGATACGATTTATATTAATAACCAAACAAAAATCTCATTATCGGCTGCTGATAATGAATCGGGTTTAAAAGCATTGAGTTATAGCATTGGTGATGGAGCAGAAACGCCATATGTAGAATCGTTTGTTATTGAAAATGAGGGTACACATCAGTTAAATATTTATGGATTTGATAATGTAGATAATTCGAATCGAAAAACCATTGATTTAGTGGTTGATAATACGGGGCCAGATATTTATTCGCGATTTAGCATTTTGCCAATAAACAAGAAAGAAATTAATGGTCAACAAGCCGATATTTATTCCAGTCAGGTAGTTTTGTTTTTATCAGCAACTGATTCTAGAGTGGCTATTGATAGAATTTACTATTCGTTGGATGGGGGAAAAGAACAAATGTATACAGGTATTATTGCTGGTTTTAAACGTGGAAAGGACTATGCTGTTGAGATTAAAGCTTATGATAAATTAGGTAATGTTAATACCTCAAAAGTAGTTTTTGCAACCGACAATACAGGACCACAAATATTTGATCGTTTTAGTGTCCATCCTATAAGTTCTGAGGAAATTGATGGGAAAATAATTGATACTTACCCTGCCCATGTTTCATTATTTTTATCAGTAACTAATGCGCATGTAGCCTATGAAAAAATTTATTACTCAATAAATGGGGGTAAAGAAAATATTTACAGTGGAATTATTGATGGTTTTAAACCAGGTTCACATGTGAAAATGAAAGTTCGTGCTTTAGATAGAATAGGGAATGAAACGAATAAAGAAATAATATTTAATATAGAGTAAAATTCAATATATAATATTTTTTTGAACCATGTTTTTTGCATGGTTTTTTTTTACTCTAATTTTCCATATACAATACCTTAACAAATGAATTTAAAACCATAAAATCTACCTCTTTTTATATGTAAGCTACTATTTTATTTGCAAAAATATTTAACAAATTTATTCCATATGTAATTGATTAATAATTATTTGTGACTAGTGTATATGTTTTGTGAGCTATGCTAAAAGTGATGAAATTCAAAAGTATTTTACATCCCATATTGGATTTACTATTTTATTGCCTTAGTTTAAAATAATGAAAGACCCCGCTGCAGTCGGGGTATCAATATGAATCTGTCTTCATTTCGATGCAAGCATCGGAGTATTAAACTCATTTATCCCGATACGCTCTGCTATCGGGATTACTCCCTTCGGTCATGAAATTGTTCGTTCAACTTACTCCCGAATGCTCGGGATTAATGCACTGCGTTTTTGAAATTTGAGTTTCACAGAATAAACACCTGTTTTCAAACCATTATAAAGTCAATTTCCTTATTTCTCCCAAATACCATTAATTATTTCATTACAGTATTCGCATTTGCTATTAATAATATGGTTTTGCAATATTCTGTATCCGCGACGTTCAACTACCATCTTGCTGCATTTTGGGCAGAATGTGTTTTCTGCGCCAATACCTGGTACGTTGCCTATGTAAACATGCTTTAATCCTTCGGCCAGTGCAATATCCCGGGCTTTTTTTAAGGTGTTTATGGGTGTGGGTGGCAAGTTGGTGAGTTTATATAATGGCTGAAACCGACTAAAATTTAGAGGGGTATACTCAAAGTTGTTTTCAACAAGCCAGTTGCACATGCGTTTTATCATGTCAAAATCGTCTGTCCACGAAGGTACTACCAGATTAGTAATTTCTAACCAAACACCATTTTCTTTCATTGTAATCAAAGTGTCAAGAACAGGCTGTAATTTCCCTGCATTCAGCTTTAGGTAAATTTCATTGCTAAATGATTTTAAATCAACATTTGCCGCATCAATAACTTTGCAAAGTTTTAACAGAGGATCTTTGTGAATATAGCCAGCCGTTACCATTACATTTTTAATTCCTGCTTCTTTTGCCAGTTTTGCTGAATCGTAAGTATATTCATAAAAAGTTATGGGCTCAGAATAGGTATAAGCTATTGAATCACAATTTTTTGAAATGCAGTTTTCTACGACTTTTTCGGGTAGTAAATCGTAGTTATCTGTTTCATCAGGGCTACTTTGTGAAATTGTCCAGTTTTGGCAGTTTAAACAAGCAAGGTTGCATCCTGCAGTAGCAATGGAAAATGCTTTACTTGCAGGCAAAAAGTGTAATAAAGGTTTTTTCTCAATCGGATCAACATGTACAGCACAAGGATTTCCATAGGCTATTGAATAAAGTTTGCCTTTATAGTTTACATGATTGCGGCAATCACCACTTTCTCCTTCTTTAATAGTACACTCGTTTGGGCAAATCTGGCAAAGTAATCCCTTTGGAGTTTGTGTGTAATACAGAGCTTCAACACACCATTTTGTTCCAATATATGACGATTTTTGGCTTGATGCGATTAATTTTAGCGGATTGCCTATGCAAAAAATTCCACCAGTTCCATAAAATGCAGTTTTTAAAAATTGCCTTTTATCCATAATAAGAATTTTATGCAAATTATTAAATTATTATCATTTTTTATTGGGTTATATAGGATTTTTGACAAAATAGCGAAACAAAGAAACCCTTTGTACTACTTCGTGTTTGCTGAGTAAGTCAAAAGTCATACTATGTTATTTTATTTATTTTCCTCTCCCGATCCTTAGAATTCGGGATGGAATATTACCTTAGGGCTAATTAGGTTAAGGCTGAAGGCCTTTGACAACATAGCTTGGGGCATCGCCCCAAGTTCTTGTAACAATAATGTTTTTAACACTGAAAGTGTTACACAAGAGAATTATTACAGTTTGTGTCAGGCCTTCAGCCTGAATATCACGTTAGTTATACTACTTGGGACGATCCGCTAAAGCGAGACACAGTGCTCCAAGTTACGATGTGACAGGCCTACAGCCTGTAACGAAATCAAATCTCACTAACTTAACGGCATTGCCTTAGAAAAATCCAAATTGGGTAATATAATATTAATACAGCGACGAAAAATGCGACCTTATTGCCAATTAACACAAAAAAAGACTGCATTTTAAAAACATTAGCGAAATAATAAATATTATTAATCTATTGAATATAAACAATATATTTACTTTATCAGCAAATCTTTCTTAAATTTTGAGATCTAAATCCTATACAAAACTGATCTTTCTGTGTTAGGTATTTTATATCGAATTCATGTTATTAAGTGTCGGTAGTATACCGATTTAATATTGGCTGCCTAATGAGAACTGTTTACCCCGAAACTAAACAACAGTTATTATATTAAAACTCATCCACTAAAGTGAGTAGAACCTTATTTCTTATTGGCAACCATCGCGAAAAACGCACTTGATATATTTAAAAATGTCAGAAATAAACATGTGTAAAACAGACCAATAATAGGCAGTAAAACAATTGGTGCAAAATAAGCACCAAATGCCGATCCGAGCAAATCGACACCATAGCTAAAACCGGCAGTTTTTTGATAATTTAGTTGCCGCTGTTTTGCAGCCAGTTTAAATTCGTAGCCAATAGTGCAGGCAATTGTGAACACAGCAAAAAGCAACAATAATTGCGCAGGAAACTTATAGGCTGATATTTTAAAAACTAATGATGCCACAGCCGGTGTTAATATTGCAAGCAAAGCAATAATCAATTGTATGTAAGCGTACTGTTTTAAAATATTCGCGTTTTGATAAATGTGTTTCAGATTGCTGCCCACTGCCAGACCGGCCATGAAAATGGCAAAAAATAAAGCCGTTTCAAGGTAAATGCTATCAAAGTAAATTTGGTAAACCAATAACAGTAAAATTTCAAGCGAAACAGACGTAAATCCTCCAGTATATAATCCTTTCGATATGGTATCAAACTTAAAAAACAGAAAAACAAAGGCTATAGCCGGTATAATCAGAATAAATAAGTTGCCGCGATTAAAAATGCTTAACCAATGATTTGATTGCTTAAAAAACATGGTTGGCCTAAAATCAAAGTTTATGTTTTTTAGTTTTTCAAAGTTCGCTGTTAAAACAGCACTTCTCTGATCAGTTAATTGAGCATCATAATAGTATTCATTTATGTAGCTGTTTGAAATGTCTTTGCTCTTAATGCTCTTCAAAATATCTGTTGTAATCGCACTATTTGAAGCTATGTAATAGTTTTTTTCACCGGGTATAAGTTTTACATTTTTAAAATGTTGTTTCAGGGTATTCCACATAATAGCATTAAGCTCAAGGGCGTTAGATTCGGCATAGTTAAGTGTTGAAGGTAAACTGCTGCAAACAATTGTATTTGTTGTACAATGCTTTTTTATAATTTGGAAAAACTCCGAGGTATAAAAACGGTTATATCCTAATGTAACCGGAGGAGGGAGATTTATTATTATTACATCGAATTTGTTTTCGTTTTTGCTTAAGAAAACACGAATATCGGCTTTTACATATTTTGTGTTTTCAGGCAAAACATTTTTCTCATCAATGCTTTTCCAGAATTTCACAATTTCCGGGTTGCTTTCCAGATATGTAATTGTTTGTGGTTTGTATTTTTGAATTTCATCTATCATTCCGGCAATTCCGCCTGAAATAAGCAAAATGTTTTTTGCTTGTTCGTGTTGTGCCATAGCAAAATGGATGGCTTCTTCGGTTTCAATTGTGTTTTCTGAATAAAAAAGCAAATTGTTATTCTCATAAAAACTTTGTTGCCCGGCTTGTTCAGTTACTTTTAAACTACCATAGGGCGTGCTGCGGTGTAAAATTACTGTTTGGTTTGGCAGCAACAGCGATTTAATTTGTATCTCTATGTTAGTGAAAAATATGGCTATGGGTAAGCAAATTCCACACATTAACAAGAATAGGTATTTTACTGATATTTGATTTTTATTAAACCAGATACACACAAAAAGTACAACGCAGATTGTGATGCCAAATATTTGATATGAAGTGAAAAATCTTCCCAATATTAGACTGAAAAGCAAGCCGCCGGAAAGACTGCCTACAGATTCTATTGCATATGATTTACCAATGAGGTTTTGTTTTTTTACACTTGATAATTGGCTGGAAAAATATGTAAACAAATATCCTGAAATGAAACAAACCGGAAATAATAACAAAAACACTCCTAAAAATATTGATTCCAGATTTACCATAACGCCCGGCGGAAAAAGAACAGATTTTAGCCAATAAAGCAGTGTTGTCAATAATAATGGTAATAGCACTATTGAAACCAGTATTTTTAAGCTAAGGTTAAGCGAGAAAAGGTTTGGGGCTTGTTTGGTGCCACTATACGCACCCCAACCTGTAATAATAAGCCAATTAACTATAATAACACCAATTATGAGTTCGTTACCGCCAAAAATGCTCATAAACTCCCTAATTAATACTAGCTGATTTGTTATTGAGAAAAAACCCAAAAGAAACAGGAGATATTTTATATTATCCGGCTTATGGTATGTATTTTTTATCTCTTGTTCAGTGATTTGCTTATGTTGTTTTGGTATAGGTTTTGAAAAAAAATATTTAAAGTGCCACAAAAAGTGAAAGAATGAAATAAGAAAGAAACTAATTCCAACAATAACATGCCATTTTAGAATACTATTATAGAATGGAAAATCGAGTTTATAGTTAATTTTTATAATACTAATAAGTCCAAATAGTCCACATATCAGAAAGGAAATTAGCAATAGGATATTCCAGAATTTACGATGCTTTTTAAGTGTAAAAATCCCCCATTTGTAAAATTGCCATGAGAAAAAGTAGGCGAGTGTAATTAACACCGATACTGGCAACAGAGGGTATGGTGTGTTCATTTTTTAGTGTGTATCAATTCTTTTTCATCAAAAACTATTGCTTCATACGTGTACAACTCTACATCTTTATCTTTCCATCCATTCCAACCAATACCGGCTTTATCCTGGGCGCAATGACCTAAAAACTCATCAGTATTCCATTTTGTACTGTGTGCCACCTGCGGTAAAAATGTCCCGGTGCGGTTTCCTTTCTTAATGTAAATACCATGCTTGCCAAGCACAAACTCATCAATTGAACTTATTTTATTTAAGGGTGTAAGTACTGAAATTTCAATATCAATTTCTTTCATTTCGTTTATTTGAACTTCAGGAAAACGGTGGTCGTACAAAGCCGAAGCAATAGCCATTTGCTGAACCACTTCGTATAGTGGCTGATCAACGCTAAACCTGCCGATGCATCCTCGTAAGCTGTTGTTTTTGTTTAAGGTTACAAACGCCCCACATTGCGCTTTTAATGTGTTTGACAATGTTGATATATCAATTTTATAAGGTTCCTTATTGCTTAATGTTGCCTCAATTGTGTTTCGGGCAATTTTCAGCAATTCAACTTTTTCTTCAGGAGATAATAAAAATGAAGCGGATTGTTTGCTTTTAGCATCACGCAAGAATAAAAAAGAATGATAGCCTACAACGCGTTGCTTGTCACCGTATTGGGTATCGCCAGAGTTTTGGTATTTGATATGTTTAATATTTATATCAGATGCATTTGAAGACAGGTGTAAAAGGGTTAAAACGGAACTCCATCCACAACAGCTGGTAGCAAGTCCGGGAATTTCTTGTGAAGCATTATTATCGATAGCTTGTAAAAACACTTCAGTAGAATTTGTGATAATAGCTTCTGCAGTTGCTTTATCCACTTTATTTGCATCAGTAAAATTGGGGTAATGTGAAAAATCAGAGCTTATTATAAAAAGGTTCTCATTAGTAAAATAGGGTTGCAGTATTTTAGCTATTTTTTTGCAATCTTTAGCAGCTTGTGTACCAATGATTATAGGAACAATTTTAATGTCATTTTTGAGCTTATATTGCAGAAAAGGAAGTTGTACCTCAAGAGAGTGTTCTTTAGAATGAGCATCACTTAGGTAATTAAAAAGAGAGTTTTCTGCAATTAGTTTATTTGCCAATTCTATATCAACGTTCACAGTTCCCAAAGGAGTACGGTAATTACCTTTGTTATAAATTGATGCCCCGTTTAAATAAGTATGATGGCTGGTGCCAATTAAAAATATTCTTGAATAATCGGCATCTTCGGGCAAATATACATAAGCTGATGCATCTACCTCTCCGGAAAACACATATCCGGCATGGGGCACTATTATGGCTGCAATATTGCTATTTGCTTCTGTTTTAGTGAATTTGCCATAAAATTCACTAAGCTGCGACTTTAGTTCTGCAGGGTTTGCCGGGTAAAATTTTCCGGCTACTACCGGTGCTCTTTCATTTTTAGCAGATGTGTCAGGTTGTCCGTTACATGAGCTTGAAATAAAAAGAATGATAATTACATATACCCTGATAATACAAATGTTAAATGTTTTCATTCGTATAAACTTTAATTAATATTCTGAATTAATGCAAGTTGCAGCTTTCAACCTTAGTTTGGGTGAGCTTTGTTCATAGCAACTATTATTTTTATTTGCATTCACGAACTCGTTATCACTCGGTTGTTGCCTCACTCTCACATTATTTTTTAATAGTGTTCGGCGAACCCTCATCAGGAAAAAAATATTACAGCTTGTTTTTTTATTCATATCCTTTTGTTTTTGTACCTCATTTATTAAACTTGCTTAAGGATGAGGGTTTCATCCATCTAAAAATTGGTTAAATGTATGAATTTCAGTCATATCCTTTTGTTGAGCTTACAAAAATATATTTTGCTACCCTCACATAGCTTGCCCCGATATTTTCGGGGAGGGTTTCATGAACATAAATTGTATTTATAAAGTATCTAATTTACCAAATATTGAATAAAATGTAAAGTTTCTTTATGATAAAATCAGTGAGACTTTGATTTTGAGAAACAAAATTAATTAGTAGAACTCCTGCTGGCTGGCAGGCGGGGATCCTGAGCGGCTTCCACTGAGCTGAATAATGAGCGGCCTCCACTGATCTTGTCGAAGTAAAGTCGAAAGATATTGTGGGTTATACTTGCTGGTAGGCAGGTTCCCCGCACCTATTGGAGAAATAAAAATAGAATCCATCATGATACCCCGTCCGCAGCAAATCCTACATTAAAGTTGGAAAAAAGCATTGCAATATTGCAATAATCAACTAGTATCTCTCTGATTGATAATTTGTTGTAATCTTTCGCATGTGTTAATTGTTTTAAAAGGTATACAAACTGTTGCTTCGTTATCCTTTTAACATCATATTTTATTCTCTACACATCTCTTACATAATGTTTTTTCAGTAAACGTTTCATATGGGTTAAGCCCTTTTAGTAAAGCTGATTCTGAAGATCGTTTTATGGAATACTTTATGATGACTGGTGCTTATCCCATGGCATTGTTTCAGGGTATGGCATTAGCTGGTGGAGGATCAAATGAATCGATGTATGAATATTATCGTGAAGCCTATGAAAGTGTTTTAGATTTTAAAACGCCCCTAAGTTTCAATATGGAGATTGAAAAAGTTTCCTCAACAAAATATATGGTAAATATTGAATCTAAAGTAGTAGGTATCTGTAATGACCTCGGTTTGAAACTTCAAGTGGTTTTAACTGAAAATAATATTGATTATTTATGGGCAAATGAAACAATAGAGCTAGTAAATTTTGTAGCTCGTGGAATGTTTCCTGATTTTCAAGGAACCATGTTAAACTATGTTGGTGATTCTCTAGCAAAGGCATCTATTGAAATTGAGGTTGATCCTTTTGTAAATAAATCGAATTACAAGGTGGTAGCTTTTATTCAACATCCTCAGTATTATTCAATTCAAAATGGTGACATTAAATCGTTACCAATATTAAAGAATGTTATATTTACAGTTAATGGTTTTGATAATTTGCCTTTAGAAGGAGCTCAAATAAAAATAAATAATGAGACAAAAAATACAGATGAATTAGGACAAGCTGTTTTCGGAATTTTTGATAATGCTGGTGAATTAGAGTTTACAATTTCGATGCAAAACTATGATAATTATAATGGACTAATTAATATGGATACCGCTGAAAATGTGACCGTTTTTATGGCTCCAAATAGTATTGCTGATTCAAAGATTAATAAAACTAAAATTTTCCCAAATCCTTCTAAAGAAAGCATTACAATTCAGACCGAAGTAAACTCAAATATTATTTTTTATAGGATAAGCGGGAAAGCTATTTTGAACATCGGTAATGTTATTGGAACAAAACAATATGATATTTCAGAATTAAACAATGGAATTTATATAATTAAGGTTTATTCAGGAGATTCAATCAAATCAATAAGATTTTTAAAGCACTAATCTCTTAATAATAAAAAACATTTGCCAGAAGCATCCATCAAATCGATGGGTGCTTTTTTGTTTATCATTTACAATTCGCACATTCCCATTACAATAAGGTGTTAGGCTGGTTTTATTATTAACTATTTTAAAAAGTTTAATAATAACAGTGGATTACAATTTGATTTACTATTTTTATATTTAATAGAGTAAGCAAAGCAAAAGCCAAATTTTTTCAAGGATGAAAAAAACAAATATCAAAGAAGTTGGAGGTGAAGTACTTAAAAAAATAACACCTCTTTTAATTGGTCTAGTTGTTTTTTTTGTCTTAATTCTTTCTACAATTAGCTACACTGAATATAAAAAGGATTTGTGGGAAAATGATGTGCGCAGTAGAATGTATGAATTGTTGATCAGCAAAAAAAATAAACTAGAAAAAGCTTTATATTCAAGAGTATATTATACTAAAAGTGTAGCAGCCTATGTTTCGTTAAATCCAAATTTAAGCGATCAAGAGTTTTATAATCTAGCTCAGGAGTTAATTGATGGCGATTCTGTTATTAGTACCATGTCCTTGTCAAGAAATTGTGTTTTAAACGCTGTTTATCCTTTAAAAGGTCATGAATCAGCCATTGGTTTAAATTTGCTTGAGCATCCTGAACGAAAACAGATTGTTAATAAAACCATTAAAACAAAAAAAGCATTTATTGCAGGACCTGTTGAGTTAGTAGAAGGTGGAATTGCATTTATAAGTTATACACCAATTTTTGATAAATTGTCATCGAAGGTTAATAATTTTTGGGGAGTTACTGATATTGTTATTTATCAAAATAAATTATTACAACAAGCTTCTTTACAAATTGAAGAAGATAGTTTTGTATATGCACTGCGAGGTTATAATGGCACCGGAAATAAAGGAGATATTTGGTGGGGCAGTCCAAAAGTATTTAATAATCGTCCGGTAATTGTTTCTATTAATCTTCCTTATGGAACCTGGGCTTTAGGAGCCGTGCCAAAAATTGGCTGGGCATCGTATTTAAATCAAGATCGTGTTTTGTTAATTGTATTAATTGCCAGCTCATTAATTATAAGCATACTGATATGGTTACTAAGTAAAACTTTGTTTAGAATTAGACGGAATGAACAGGAATTAAATGCAATTATCCATTCAATGGATAGTTTGATAATAGAATTTGATAAAGATGGAAGGTATATTAAGATTCCACAAGACTATTCTTTGCTTTTAGTGTTGCCAAAGGAACAATTATTAAACAAAACGGTTTACGATGTTTTTTCTGAAGAGCAGGCTAAAATGTTTCATGATGCCATATTGAAATGCTTGGAAACAAAAAATTTACAAATAATTGATTATAGCATTTATATAAAGGATGAAGAAAAATGGTTTGCAGCTCGTATTTCGTGGAAAACACCCACAACTGTAATTTACCATGCCTACGATATTACAGAACAAAAATTAGCACACGAAAAAATTATTAAGTCGGAACAGAAGTACAAAAAGTTAAATGCAACAAAAGATAAATTGTTTTCAATTGTTGCACACGACTTAAAAAGTCCGTTAATGATTGTGTTAGGCTACGTTTCTTTGCTTAAAGAAGAATATAACAAAATTGATGAAGCTGAACGTATTGAGTTAATTGATAAAATAAATGAATCGGCACAAAAGACTTCTTTATTGCTTGAGAATTTATTTATGTGGGCCATTTCTCAACGTAATGAGATGAAAATAATAAAAGACCAAATTGAATTAAAATTATCGGCAATAAATGCAATTGAGCCCTACCGTGAACTTGCAAGCGCAAAGTTTTTAGCTACAACAATACTTATCGATGATCAGCTTATGGTTTATGCTGATGCATCGGCACTTAAAACAATTATTGGAAACCTGTATAACAATGCCATTAAATTTACTCCGGAAAATGGTAGCATTGCTATCGAATCATTTGTTAGGTCCGATACGGTAACTATTTGTATTTCAGATACTGGAGTTGGTATGAGTTTGGATGTTTTGAATAATTTATTTTCTGAAGATGCAACTATCTCGACCCTAGGAACAAATAATGAAAAAGGAACGGGTCTGGGATTGTTAATTTGTAAAGAATTTGTGGCTAAACATCATGGTAAAATATGGGCAGAAAGTGAAGCGGGGATAGGTAGTAAGTTTTATTTTTCTCTTCCAAAAAAACAATCATAAAGCCTGAGCTCGAAATAAAATGAAGCTAATTAATATTCAGTAAAGTGCTCATCCAAAGCGTTCTTCGCTGGATTAGGAAACCTACTTGCCCGTAGACAGGGATGTACGATAGGATAGAAGAGTGTTAAAGAAAAAATACCCTTTCGGCTGTCGCCACTTTACTCCCCCAAATGCTCGTGGTCATGAGGTTTAGTTCCCTAAATTACGGAAAGAATTAATAAATTGGCTTTCCCAAATACAGATGAACAAGGTTTTACTTAGTTGTATTGCTGATTAAATTTAATTATCAGTTATTTCAATTTAAAGAATTTTTTATATTTCAGTAGTATCTGATCTATAAGAAGAATAGAAAAGCAAGTGAAAAATATCCAGAATCCATATAGAAGTTTTTCGAAATCGACGATAAGAAATACCATTATTAACAAATAGCTAATAAGGTTTAAATAAATATTAATATTTAAAAGGGGTATAAACTTTAATCGTTTATTTAAAAAAGTAAGTAATAAAAGTAAAATAGAAAATCTCAATAAATTGACATTCAATTTATTGATAGAATTATCAATGACAATTTCATAGCCAGAATCATCGAAATTGATAAAAAATAAACCAATAATAAAACTTAAAGGTTTTTCAATTAATGGTGGTAAAACAATATCTGATGTTTCGAGGTTTTTCAAACTATCAGAAAGCGATGAATTAAGAATAGGAGTACTTGCGCTTTTAAAAATTGAGTCAGATGAATTAGCTATAGAATCGTTTTGATCTATAAATAGATTTAAGGTATCATGTAAAAAAGTTTTATATACCTCATCTTTAACTTCATTCCAAGAATCATCTGAAATTTGAAGTTCAGAATTTCGAGAAATACTGTCTTGCATATATTGATTAACAAATGAAGCTTTATTTTCATCATCGCAGCCGGGTAAAAATGGCAGGAAAAATGAAATAACAAATACAATTCGAATTACAATAAAAAACTTCCTTTTCATAAAGCATTTATTTTTAGCTAACTATCTTTCTATGCATAAAAAAGTCGAACATAGTTTGTGCTGTAAATTTTGTAATAAAATACTGAGCAATGGTTCCCGTAAGTCCAAACACAACTAATAAGGATAAAAAATGATCGACATTTAATTGAATGTTTGTAAGTTGATGAATAAGTTGCACATAAGCATCCACATCATTTAGTGCAATGAGTCCGGCAATAATTGATATTATAAGTATTACCAGTGCTGAATAAAAAGAACCTTGGTTTATGTTTCTTCTGATTTCCTCCGATTTTGAATAGCTCATTATTCGCATGGCTAAATAATTTCCGGCGAATATTCCCAATAAAATATTAAATACTGGTACGCCCATAAAAAAGCCCATGGCTACGATGGAATAAAATAAATACAGAATGGCTAAGATTCGTTTGGGAACTTTATAAAACTGATAAGGTAAAACCAATTCTTTATTCAACCAAAGGCCAATTCCTAAACCTATTAATCCAATAAAAATTGCAAAATAATTGCCCACAAAAAAGTTTGCAACCCAATGAAAAGCTAAAAATAGAGAGAGTGGGATAGGAGTTTGGTATATCGCTGTTGTAAATAATTTTCGATAGTAACAAACAAAATTCAATAACAAACCAATAACAAAGCCAATAGAACCAACAAAGGATAACATAAAATTGCTTTTTATAGTTATGCCAAATAATTGTGAATTATTTCCAATTATCAGTCCGGCTAATAAAAAAGAAATTGGAAAAATAAAAGAAAGTAAGACAAGTTTTAGCTTTAATATTTTGGGTAGTGCTTGCATAAATTTGGGTTTTGAATACAAGTTAATGATAAAACCCAATTATTAATAAATTACTTTTGAATTTTTTATTATAAGGTTATCCCTATGTCAACCTAAATTGGCAAATTAGAAATGGTGGTTTTGAAAAGTCGGTTAATACATTCAGACAATTAATTGTCTGTAAGGCATATTTATTTCAGCCGGAGGCAACGCCTCTGGTATTGAACAGGTAAAAAATCGTTGCAGAAATATTAATGATACCCAAATTGAGCGATTAGCTATCGCTATTCTGCT
>JAEINW010000062.1 GCA_016342715.1 Salinivirgaceae bacterium
CGGGTATTATCATCTTTAATTAAACGAATATTTACAATAGAAGATAAGGGAGACTTCAAATCGTGAACAATCATATTGGTAAGGTCTTCTTTAAAACTACCTAAGAGATGAAGCTTAAAGTTTTTTAATTTTAATTTACGCTGTGTAACTACTAAATAACTTATGAAAATAAGAATTAGAACCAAAATAAATGCAAAATATACCCCTTGCATTTTCTTTTTTCTCAGTTCTAACAAAGTATGTTTTAATTCAAATTGTTGTTGTTCAATTCGGCGTTCTTTTTTTTCAGTTTCAAATTTAGTTTGAAGTTCTGCTATCCGAATATCGCCTTCGCGTGTAAAAATACTGTCTTTTATATGAGTATATAAGGTGTAATAATATAGCGATTTTTGAAATTCTTTATTTGCCGAATAAACATCGGTATAACCCGAGTAACAATTTAAAAGCAAATTAAGCAAGCCCGATTCTAAGGCAATATTTTTACTCTTATCAAGATATTCAATGGCTTGTTTTGTTTGACCCATTTTTAAATGCAGAAGTGCCATATTGTACGAAATGTTAGCAAATCCAGCTTTATCATAATTATTTTTGCGCAAAGCCAAGGCATTAGAATAATATTGAAGAGCCAATTTGTAATTATACTGCTCTACGTACAGAATACCAATGCTTTCAAAAGTTGTAGCCAGACCGTTTTTGTTTCCCGTTTCTTTATTTAGTTCTAACGATTGATTGAAAAATTTCAAGGCAAGTGCATAGTTTTTTTGAAGTACATAGGTGCTTCCAATATTATTTAATAATATGGCCTTGCCTTCCTTGTTCATTATCTGTTTTTCAATGCTTAATGCATCATAAAAATTATCAAGAGCCTTTTGGTATTCGCCTTGGTTTTTGTAAATATTGCCAATACTGTTTAAATTTTGAGCCATACCCTTTTTGTAACCCAAATTATCATTTATTGATAAGGATTTTAAAAAATATTCCAGAGCTCCAGATTCATGCCCTTGCAATTCAAACAACAAACCAATTTCAAAATCAGTATTTGCTATACCTTGCAAATAATTGCATTCTTTCGATGTTGATAATGATTGCTCGAACTGATTGAAAGCCAGCGAGAAATTCCCTTCCTGTTTGTGAATAATTCCAAGGTTAAAAAAAGCATTCGATATTTCAACCAAACAATTGCTTTCTTCAGCTTTGTTTTTTGCTTTGTTTAAATAGGCAATAGCATCGCTGTTATTTTTTAGATGCGTATAAATAACCCCTAAACTGTTATAACATGCAGCTTGCCCTTGTAAATTATTAGTAGTAATATCAATATTTAAAGCCTTTTTTATATAAATCTCAGCCTTTTTATATTCATTACGTGCAATAAAAACTAAGCCAATATTATAATTGGCAGCCGATTCGCCCTCATAATATCCGATTTTATGGGACAAAAGAGCGCATTTTTGAAAATTAAGTAATGCTTGCTGAAAATAGCTGTTCTGATAATAGGCTCTTCCCATTGCCTTATATGCAAAGGCTTCATCTTGCCGAAGGTCTTCTTTTTTACATATCTCCAAAAGTTGTTTGCCCAATAAAATATTTAGTTTGGGCAATATTTGCCAATTTAAATCAATGAGTTCTTTTATTGTTTCCGCTTTTTGTTTGCTGCCGAATGTTTGGAACACCTCGCTATTAATAAGTTCCGATATAGAATCAGTAGAAATGTTTTGCGCATTTACATTTAGGGTGTAAAAACAAACACCAAAAACAAAAGGCACTAGTATTTTAAAAACCTTACACATTAGCCGTATGTTAACATATTGCTAATAATTACAGTTGGTACAGTCTTAAAAAAGTTATTCATTGCAAAATTATTTCTATTAGTCTTGCTTTAATTTTAAACGATGCAAAAGTATTAAAAAAACAATGTAGAAATGACAAATTTTTAAATAGGTTTGCAATAGAAAAAGAAAATTAGTGAAAGATATGACTAGAACTAATTGAAAACATAATATTGACTAAATACTATGTTTAAAAAATTTTAATTTATGAAATATTCATGCCTTAAGGCTTACGCAAATCAAAAATCTTTATCATGAATACTCCATATCACTGTTAAATTTAAATTATAAACAAATAAAACCCTAATCAATTAATGGAGTTTAAAAATATGGTACAACGACAAAAGGACATGAATAAATGAGCAAGTTGAAACATACGCTTTTATTATGAGGGTTCGCCGAACTAAGCGAAGCCTTCTCACGAATACCTTAAAAAATAAATATTTATGAGTAACACCTTTGAAATAATAGAATCGTGTGAGGCAACAACCGAGTGATAACGAGTTCGTGAATACAAATAAAAATAATAGTTGCCATGAACAAATGTCACAAAAAATAAATTGAAATACTTTAGTTACAAAAATACAAATTAATCAAAGATTATACGAATGAAAACTACATTGTCATTATTACTCCTTTTACTTATGAACACCTTTGTATTTGGACAGATCGATAAAATAAAAGTTGCTGTATTGATGGCTGTTAATGGCGATTCGTATGTAAAAAATAAAACAGGCGAAACAAAACTTGAGATACCCTATTTTTTTCAGGATAAAGATGTGATTGAAGTTAGAACTGGTAAAGTTGAAATTTTAAATAGCAACGGCAGCGAGCTAACTCTTAACAAAGGAGATGCATACCACATTGAAATTGGGAAAGATGCCGCATTATTGAATGTTGAAGAGTTTTATACCAACTTAAGCAAAGAAAAGTATTTTACACAAAGTCAAAGCAATTCGGCGCTAACTGTTCGCGGACAAAAAACCAACATCGTACTTTTTCCAATCTCGTCGAAATTAGCCAATAAAAACCAGGCCTTTATAACTTGCCATTTAAAAACTACTGAAATAGTAGTAATTGAACTCGAAGTGCTAAACATGCAAAACGATGAAATAGTTTATAGCAGTAAAAACATTACCAGTACTGAAATAGCTTTAAATGAAATGCCTTTGTTACCCGGACAAGATTATGTTTGGACCCTTAAGGCCGATGGCAAAGAAACAGATCAAATAGGTTTAATAACCTATTTAGATACTGAAAAACAAAAGGCACTTTTGCAATTTAATCTGAAGCAAAAGGTTGACTATTTAAAAGCCTACCAGTATTACGCTGAAAAAGAATTATGGTTTGCTGCCAAACGAACCATACAAATGGCTGCCCAAGCTTACCCCGAAACCGATTTATTTGAATATTTATTGAAAATGATGCTAAAATAACCTATTCTTTTAGCTACGTTTGCGGCTTTTTAATTTAAGCATTATTAAATGCACCTACATGCAAGGAAAGCTAAAGTTTTTTAGCTTAGCTCACCCCATGATATGTGTTTGATATATACTATTTTATACAGCAAGTCAAATGAAACAAATTATTGCATCCTTTATTTTGTTACTTACCCTAACACAAAATAGTAATTCGCAAAATATTACGGCCGATACTACCTTGGCTAAAGAGTTTCTTGTAAAAGTAACTGACTATAATAAAAGTAGATTGTATGATAGTGCAGCTGTTTTTTGTCATAAAGCTGCGCTCGTATACAGCAAGTATAGTTTGTGGGAAGATTATCTTTTTTGCGAAAATCAGCGCGGCGTAAGTATATCTCATGCAGGAAATTATAATGAAGCCATTCGTATCATTGAAAATGCTATTGATACTTCAATTTTGTTCTTGGAAAGCAACAGTCTGAATTTAGCTACAACATATAATAGTTTAGGTATTCGATATAAACGCAAATCGGATTATAATAAGGCTTTGGATTATTATAAGCTAAGTTTAGATATAAGATTGAATAGATTGGGTGAGAATAATCTTGATGTTGCTGGTTCATATTTTTGTATAGGACTCCTTTTTCGAGCACAATTAGACATGAATAAAGCGCTTGAATATTATATGAAAACCTTGCAAATTTATAATGATTTGCTGCCAGAGATACATGTCAGTAAATTACAGTTAAACGAAATGATAGGGGAGCTGTACAGATATAGAGGAGACTATAGTAGGGCTTTGGAATGCCATTCTGAATGTTTGTCCATAGGAAAAAGCATCTATGGGGATGAGGACATTAAAATGATCCCTTTGCTTCATAATGTAGGCGTGTCATATAAAGGAATGAAGAAATACGAGAAGGCCTTGGAATGTTATCTCAAGGCTATAGAAATAAATAAGAAATTTTATATAGTAGATAATTTAGATAAAGCACAAACTTATGGACATCTTGGTTTATTATATCAGGAAATGGAACAATATGATCTTGCTCTAGAATATCAAATTAAAAGCTTAAAAATTAATAAAAAAATATTAGGTGAAAATACAATGAGAGTTAGCGCAAATTATTTTTACACTGCATCAAGCCATGCAAAAAAAGAGGAATTTAATTTAGCCGCAGTGTATTTTAGAAAATCTATTTATGCAAACCTTAATATTTCTTATGATTCAACTTGTAGGTATTGTCAACCTGCCATAGGAAAATCTATAAATAAGGCTTTACTAATAGACGCTTTAGGAAATTTAGTTCGACTGTATTCCGATAGCTCTGCATTTTTACCGAGCCTGGAAAACCAACACTTTATTTTAAAGTTGTGTCAAATGGCAGATACTGTTATTAATCAAACGCGTAAATTAACGATTGATCAATCGGATAAAATAGTACTTGGTTCAAATGCAGCAATAGTTTATGCAGGTGCTATGAATATCTGTTTGCAACTTGATAGCTTAAATCTTGCCTTTGAATTTTCAGAAAAAAATAAGGCCATGGTATTGCAAGCATCTATGGCACATGTCAATGCTTTGCAATTTGCAGGCATTCCTGATAGTTTATTGCAACAGGAAAAAGATTTACAACAAAACATTGCCCTTTACACCCAAAAATTAGCCGTGAAACCCGATAGTGCCCAAGAAGTTTTTTTTAGAGACAAGCTTTTTACAGCAAACCGCAACTATGAAAAATTAATTGAACACTTTGAAGCCGATTACAAAGAATATTATACCATAAAGTATGACAACAAAATGGTAACTGTGGAAGAAATACAAAGTAGTTTGGATGATAAAACATCAATGATTAGTTATTTTACAACCGATAATGTTATTTATGTTTCAAGCATAAGTAAAAATAGTTTTAAGCTTATTAAAGTAGATAAACCCGGTAATTTTGAGAAGCAGATAGCCCTATTTCAAAAAGCTATTTTAACCCAAAACGAAAAAATTTATACCAATTACGGAGAAAAACTTTACAAAACCCTTTTTCCTGAAAATAGTATAGCTCAAAATATTGAAAACTTAGTTCTTATTCCCGATGGAGCATTGACTACCATACCTTTTGAGGCTTTATTGAATAATAATAAAGAGTATTTAATAAAAGATTATAATATTTCCTATGCCTATTCAGCCAACCTTTGGTACCAAAAGAAAAACAAGCCGGCAAAAACTTACGACTACGACTTTTTAGCTTTTGCTCCTGTATTTGCCGATGGCAGTACTGCCGGAACCACTTTACGTACCCGAAGCATGTTTGCCGAAATGGATTCGCTTGCCTATGCAACCGATTCAGTTGCAACCCGCGGCAGGATGCTCAATGGCGAACAAATTACGGCTTTGCCCGCTACCGAAACAGAGGTTACTGATATATTCAATCTATATAAAAAGAGACACAAAAAAGCCCTTGTAAAAACCCATGCCCAAGCCAATGAACCGTTTGCCAAGTCAGATACATTGAGCAACTCACGTATTATTCACATTGCCACACACGGTTTTGTAAACGAAGAAAAACCTGAGCTTTCGGGCTTATTGCTAGCACAAGATAGCACGCTCTCCGATGATGGCATCCTTTATTCTGGCGAAATATACAACCTAAACCTAAATGCCAATTTGGTAGTACTATCGGCTTGTGAAACAGGTCTGGGGCAAATAAAACAAGGCGAAGGCGTAATGGGTTTAACCCGCGCTTTAATGTATGCAGGAGCCGATAATATAATGGTGTCGCTTTGGAAAGTATCGGACGAAAGCACCGGCCAATTAATGGTCGATTTCTATACCAAAATGCTTAAAGATAAAAAGAATAAGAAAAGCTATTCACAATTATTGCGCAAAGCTAAATTAGAGATGATAGACGGAGGAACTTATTCGCATCCTTACTATTGGAGCCCGTTTGTGTTGATTGGGGAGTAGGTTTAAATAGAAAGTTTTATTTTACAGCAATTGATATTTCCTTAAAACCGCTGCTAATTTGTTTTCTATTGGTCAGGGTGTGATTATTTTAAAAGTGGTTTGCTTAAACATTAACAATTCTCTATTTACCAACAAGTCACACCCTGACTCGCAGATAAATTTATACGATTAATAACAAAGCACTAAACAACATTAAAACACATGAAAATAGTTATTGCATCCTTTATTTTGTTACTTACCCTAACACAAAATGTAAACTCACAAAACATTACTGCCGATACTACCTTGGCTAAGCTATTTATTGTAAAAGCAACTGAATACGATACAAGTACACTGTTTGATAGTGCTGCTGTTTTTTATCACAAAGCTGCGCTCCTTTATCGCAACCATAAGATGTGGGAAGATTATCTTGAGAATGAAAGAAAACATTCAAAAGCCATATTTGCAAATCTAAATCATGATGAGGCTCTCCATATAATCGAAAAAGCAATTGATACTTCCATTTCATATTTAGATAGCAACAATTTGTATTTAGCTCACGCATATAATTTTATAGGAATTATTTATGAAAGAAAATCGAATGATGATAAAGCTTTGTATTATTATAAGCTAAGTCTGGATATTCGATTAAATAGCTTGGGTGAAAATCATCTTGATGTTGCCGATTCATATTACAATATGGGAATAATTTTCAGAAGAAAAGATCAATTAGCACTATCCCATGAATACTATATGAAAACCCTGCATATATATAACCAATTATTACCAGAAAAACATAAATTTAATGCTAATCTATATAATGAAATAGGTATTCTATACATAGAAAAGAAAGACTATAAAATGGCTTTGAAATACCTTATTAAAAGCTTGGATATAAATAAAAGTATATATGGTGATGAACATCATTTACTTGGAGCTGCCTACCTTAATATTGGAACAATTTACCAAGGACAGGAAGAATATGAAACAGCATTGGAATATTATTTTAAGGCCTTACGCATATACAAAAAAGAATATCACAGTAGTGTTAACCTTGCAATTGTCTATAGTAACATTAGCATGATCTATCTTGCCACTGATCAGATAGATCTTGCTTTGGAATATGTACAGAAATGCTCAAAAATTAGCAAAACAATATTTGGCGAAAACCACATACATACTTTGGGTACATATATTATTCAGGGTCAATTATATACAGAAAAAAAGGAATTTAATTTAGCGATAGCGTATTATCAAAAAGCTATTTATGCAAATCTGAATATTAAAAGTGATTCCGGTAGTACTTTTCATCTACCTGCAATGACTAACTACGTTGACCAAAATATACTAATAAATGCATTAATGGACTTAGCAGATATATATTCTGACAGCACTGCATTTAGTCCAAGCATAGAAAATAAAAACTATGTTTTAAAATTGTATCAAATGTCTGATACTGTTATGACTCAAACGCGTACAATATTTAATAAACAATCTGATAAAATAATGCTGAGTTTAATCACTGAATATATTTATAATAAAGCTATAGATATGTGTTTGCAACTCGATAGCTTAAACCTTGCCTTTGAATATTCTGAGAAAAACAAAGCCATGGTATTACAAACATCAATGGCAAATGCCAATGCCATGCAATTTGCAGGCATTCCTGATAGTTTATTGCAACAGGAAAACGATTTACAACAAAACATTGCCCTTTATACTCAAAAACTAGCCGAAGAACCCGATAGTACACAAGAAGTGTTGCTTAGCAACAATCTTTTTACTGCAAACCGTATTTACGAAAAGCTTATTGCTAATTTTGAAACTAACTATAAAGATTATTACGCTATTAAGCACGATAATAAAATAGTTAGCGTGCAAGAAATTCAAAATAGTTTAAATGATAAAACATGCATGGTAAGCTACTTTACAGCTGATAATGCTATTTATATTTCAAGCATAAGTAAAAATAGTTTTAAGCTTATTAAGGTTGATAAACCAGATAATTTTGAGAAGCAGGTAGCCTTATTTCAAAAAGCTATTTTAACCAAAAACAATATAATTTATACTAATTATGGAGAAAAACTTTACAAAACCCTTTTTCCTGAAAATAGTATAGCTCAAGATATTGAAAACCTAGTTCTTATTCCCGATGGAGCATTGACTACCATTCCTTTTGAAGTCTTATTGAATAATAATGAAGAGTATTTAATTAAAGATTATAATATTTCCTACGCCTATTCAGCCAACCTTTGGTACCAAAAGCAAAACAAGCCGACAAAAACTTACGACTACGACTTTTTAGCTTTTGCTCCTGTATTTGCCGACGGTAGCACTGCCGGAACCACTTTACGTACCCGAAGCATGTTTGCTGAAATGGATTCCCTTGCCTATGCTACCGATTCAATTGCCACTCGTGGCAACATGCTCAATGGCGAACAAATTACAGCTTTACCGGCTACCGAATCCGAAGTTACTGATATATTCAATCTTTATAAAAAGAGACACAAAAAAGCCCTTGTAAAAACACATGCCCTAGCCAATGAGGTATTTGCGAAGTCAGATACCCTTAGTAATTCAAAAATTATTCACATTGCCACTCATGGCTTTGTAAACAAAGAAAAACCTGAGCTATCAGGCATACTTTTAGCACAAAACACAAACCTGTCAAAGCATGAAAACATTGACAGTGTAGGGATAAAATACGAGTATAAACAAGAAGGAGAAGACGGCATACTTTATTCCGGCGAAATATACAACCTAAACCTAAATGCCGATTTAGTAGTACTTTCTGCTTGCGAAACAGGCTTAGGGCAAATAAAACAAGGCGAAGGCGTAATAGGTTTAACGCGTGCTCTAATGTATGCAGGAGCTGATAATTTAATGGTATCGCTTTGGAAAGTATCTGATGAAAGCACCGACAAATTAATGGTTGATTTTTATACCAAAATGCTAAAAGATAAAAAGAATAAGAAAAGCTATTCACAATTATTGCGCAAAGCTAAATTAGAAATGATAGACGACGGGACTTATTCACATCCCTATTATTGGAGTCCCTTTGTATTAATTGGAGAATAAATTACTAACATTGCACAATGAAATTTAATAGCATTATCCTACTGTTTTTATTGTTTTTTACACAAACAATTCATGCGCAAAACAGGGCTAGCGATACTACTCTGGCTAAAGAGTTTATTGTAAAAGCAAATGAATATGATAAAAGCCGATTGTTCGATAGTGCTGCTGTTTTTTATCACAATGCAGCACTTATATACAGCAAACATAATTTATGGGAAAAATATCTTGAAAGTGAAAGAAAAAGTTCAATAAGTGTTTACAAAAACCAAAATTATAATGAAGCTTTTCGTATAATTAAAAATGCCATTGACACTACCATTTTATATTTGGATAACAACAATATATATTTAGCCGACGCATATAATGTTTTAGGTGTTCTATATAGGTTCAAATCAAATTATGATAAGGCTTTTTATTATTATTATCTATGTTTGAATATAAGACTAAATATATTAGGTGAAAAACACCTTGATGTTGCAGCTTCATATTGTAATTTAGGAATGGGTTTTGGAGATAAAACTCAATATAATAAAAGTCTTGATTATTATATGCAAGCCTTACATATTTATAATGAATTACTGCCTGAAAAACATATACTTAAGGCTGGAATATATACAATGATAGGTAATCATTACAGTGCTATGGAAGAATATAGCAGGGCTTTGAAATACCATTTTAAATGCTTGGACATTAATCAAAGCATCTACGGTAATGAGCATATAAAAATTACTATTTCGTTCAATAATATTGGGGTTAATTATGTGGAAATGGAGCAATACAATGAGGCGTTGGATTATTATCTCAAGTCCTTAGCAATATACAAGAAATACCTTCTAGAAGATCATGTAGAAGGAGCAAGAATATATGAAAAACTTAGTATTCTTTATATGAAAATTGAAAATACGGATCTTGCTCTGGAATATCAATTAAAAAGCTTAAATATTAATAAAAAAATATTTGGCCAAAATAGTAAGCCTACAATTCTGTCTTATAAGTATATGGGAGAAATATATGCTGCGAAATATGAATATAATTTAGCTGCAGATTATTTTAAAAAATCTATTTATGCAAATCTTAATATCCCTTATGATTCCAGCTGTATGTATTGTCAACCAGTCATAGGGGAATGTGTTGATCAAAAAAATTTAATAAATGCATTAAGATCCTTAGCCTACCTGTATGCTGACAACGCTGCATTTATACCAAGCAGAAAAAATATACAGCATGTTTTATGGTTGTCTCAAGTATCAGATACCGTTTTTAATCAAATGCGTAAATTAATGATTAATCAATCGGATAAAATAGAGCTTGGTAATGAAAATACAATGTTTTATGCACGTACAATGGAAGTGTGTTTACAACTCGATAGCTTAAACCTTGCCTTTGAATTTTCGGAGAAGAATAAAACCATGGTATTGCAAAGCGCTCTGGCACACACCAATGCTTTGCAATTAGCTGGCATTCCCGATAGTTTATTGCAGCAAGAAAATAATTTGCAAAAAGAAGTTGCCCTTTTCACCCAACAATTAGCAGAGAAACCCGATAGTACTCACGAAGTGATCCTTAGAGATGATCTTTTTACAGCAAATCGCAGCTATGAAAAATTAATTGAACACTTTGAAACAGATTACAAAACTTATTATGCCATTAAGTACGATAATAAAATGGTTAAGGTATCGGAAATACAAAATAATTTAAACGATAAGACTTGTATGTTAAGCTATTTTACAGCCGATAGTGTCATTTACATTTCAAGCATAAGTAAAAATAGTTTTAAGATTGTTAAAGTAGATAAACCTGGCAATTTCGAGAATCAGGTAACATTATTTCAGAAAGCTATTTTAACTCAAAACGATATAATTTATACTAATTATGGAGAAAAGCTTTACAAAACCCTTTTTCCTGAAAATATTATAGCTCAAGATATTGAAAACTTAGTTCTTATTCCTGATGGAACATTGACTACCATTCCTTTTGAGGCATTGCTATCGGTGAACAACAATGATAAATCTTATTTAATAAATGACTACAGCGTATCTTACGCCTACTCTGCCAACCTTTGGTACCAAAATCAAAACAAGCAAAAAAGAACTTTCACTAACGACTTTTTAGCGTTAGCACCCGTTTTTAGCGATGGAAGTACTGCCGGAACCACTTTACGCACTCGCAGCATGTTTGCCGAAATGGATTCGCTTGCCTATGCAACCGATTCAATTGCAACCCGTGGCAGAATGCTTAATAGCGAACAAATTACGGCTTTACCGGCTACCGAAACCGAAGTTACTGATATATTCAATCTTTATAAAAAAAGACACAAAAAAGCCATTGTAAAAACACATGCTCAAGCCAATGAAGTTTTTGCAAAGTCAGATACCCTTAGTAATTCAAAGATTATTCACATAGCCACGCATGGCTTTGTAAACGAAGAAAAACCTGAGCTTTCGGGCTTATTGTTAGCTCAAGATAGCACGCTATCCGATGATGGAATTCTTTATTCCGGCGAAATATCCAACCTAAACCTAAATGCCGATTTAGTAGTACTTTCTGCTTGCGAAACAGGCTTAGGGCAAATCAAAACAGGCGAAGGCGTAATGGGTTTAACCCGTGCATTACTTTTTGCCGGAGCCGATAACATAATGGTGTCGCTTTGGAAAGTATCTGATGAAAGCACCGGTCAATTAATGGTTGACTTTTATACCAAAATGCTAAAAGATAAAAAGAACAAGAAAAGCTATTCACAATTATTGCGCAAAGCTAAATTAGAAATGATAAACGGCGGGACTTATTCGCATCCCTATTATTGGAGTCCGTTTGTGTTGATTGGGGAATAAAGAAAAATTTTATATTGCCTATCCCCTAGGCAAGCCTCGAAGAATAAGCTACCTCGCTGCAGACGAGGTATCAAAATAGTTTTACTTTTGTTTTCTCGCAGCAAGCTGCGGGGAACTTTTCTCATGAGCAAGGCAAACTATTCTCACGATCCCTAGAATCTCGGGAGAGTAATAATATGAACCCACATTGTGGGATTAAATTAAAAAGAGAGACTCGATTACTTGATGAGTCTCCAATCTAACAATCTTGATTTTAATAAAACACAAACACAAATTTTCCGCAAATCATCATTTGAAATTAGAAAACATGAGAAAGTTATTTCCGATATTCAATAATTAAGTTCACATTATGCTAACAACCTGAACTCGACATAAGAAACTTTAATAGAATGCTAATAATTATGTGTTTATATGATCTAGAACTGTATTATCACAAGTATCAAGAAATATATACATGTTTTGTATTGAATCTTGATACCTGTCTGCCGACAAGGCAGGCTTTGTAATTGATACTATAAGACTGATTTCAAAAAAGATTAAATACCAGATATTTGTATCGAATTTTATTTCGAACTCATGTTAGTACTGAAAAATATTTTTAGCCGATTGTAATGTTGATTTTTAACTTTTCCCGATTTAGTCCCTATTTATACTTGACTCATCCTTATTCCATTTTAAGAACATTTCGGAATTTTTTACAATTTTATTATTATCCAAAAGCCATTGAATGACTTTAATAACTTTTTCCTTTTTATTTTTACTGGTATCTACCAGTTTTTCAAGAGACATGGCTTCTCTAGCGAGCGTTCCTTTTATTTCATTAAGTATTGAATCAAATTCAAATTTACTTAAATCTAACTCGTTTCGTTTGGTACACACATCGCACACACCGCAACGCGCAGGATTTTTATCGCCAAAATAGGCCAATAATTGTTGACTGCGACATTTATTGTGAGTAGCATATTCAATAACCGTGTTAATTCTATTGGCGTATCGCTCTTTTTTGCGAATGTAATTATCGGCTGTAAATGAAATTGTTCTGGCATCAATACGCTCGGCTGCATAATATATTTGCGGTACTTTTTTTCGTGGAATGTAATTAATTATTTTATCGCGCCCTAGCTTAATTAAAAAACCAGTAATCACTTCTTTGGTAGTATCTGCTCTTTTTGCCAACACTGTTTCATCGATGGCTCTGTATTGAGTAAACATACCGGCATAGGAGCGCAACAAAAGCTTAATAAACTTATCTTCTTTAGCATTTACTACCTGATATCTATATAAATCATCGCGCTCAACTAAAAACATGATTCGCGCCGAATTATCAACCTCTTCGCTTATTTCTAAATAGCCATTGTTTTGTAAAATTTTTATAGAATTGTAAACCAACAATACATTAAAATGATAACTCTTTACAAATTTAGCCATATCAAAATCGAAGGAAACTCCTTTCCCAGAACCTACGGCTAATTGAAAAAAATTACCCAATGCCTCATACACCCTTTTTATATCATCCATTGGTGGAAAAGAAGATTCGATGCGTTTTTCCAACTTCCGTTGATCGCCCGGATGAAATAATAAAATTGCAAATGCTTGTTTTTCATCTCGCCCTCCACGCCCTGCTTCTTGAAAATAGGCTTCCAAATTATCGGGCAAATCCATATGAGCCACGAATCGTACATCGGCTTTATCAATGCCCATTCCAAAGGCATTGGTAGCAACCATTATCCGCGACTTTCCTGTTTTCCATTCACTTTGTCGAGAGTCGCGTTCAGCTGAAGTTAAACCTGCATGATAATAATCGGCACTAATGTTATTTTCACGTAACATTAAAGCTATTTCTTTAGTTCGCTGGCGGTTCCTAACATAAACTACTGCAGTACCCTTAATACTATTGGCAATTTTCAACAATAGCTTATGTTTATCTTCAGTTTCTCGAACTAAATAAACCAGATTTTTACGCTCAAAACTCTTTCTAAATACATTCTTCTCTTTAAACTTTAATTTATCCTGAATATCATCAACCACATCGAGCGTTGCAGTTGCCGTAACCGCTAAAATCGGGACATCGGGTACTAATTCACGTAGTTCAGCAATTTTTAAGTACGATGGCCGGAAATCGTAACCCCATTGCGAAATACAATGCGACTCGTCAATAGCCAATAAATTTACATTCATTTGCTTCACCCGAGTTCTGAATATTTCAGTTCCCAGACGTTCGGGCGAACAATACAAAAATTTCATGCCCGGATCGTGTACACAATTTTCAAGCGTAATATCAATTTCATGTTTACTTAATCCTGAATAAATTGCTACCGCTTTAATTTTTCGCTCCCTTAAGTTTTCAACCTGATCTTTCATTAAAGCAATTAAAGGCGTAACCACAATACAAATTCCATCTTTTGCCAAAGCTGGAACTTGAAATGTTATTGATTTACCACCTCCGGTTGGCATTAAAGCCAAGGTATCCTTCCCTTCGCCAACCGATTGAATAATTTCGTGCTGAAGAGATCGGAAATTTGGGTATCCCCAATATTGAGTTAATATTTTTTGATAGTTGTCCAAGTTTATTCTGTTTTATGCAAATGTAACAAGTTTTTAGGTGCTATTATTTATGGGATGTTATATAAAAATATTATTAATGCACAAAAAAGGGGCTACTCTTTTGATGCAGCCCCTTTTTACATATTAATAAAATTCTATTTAACTCTTTTTTCTATGCATTTAGGATTTAAGTTACCCGAATTTTCAAAATTCATTCTGAATACTGATTTACCACCATCAGCAATTATCTCAAAATCATCAATAAATAAAGCAAAAGTATCATAAGATACATCTTGAATAGCAATACGAACATTTTGTCCTGCAAAATCAGATAAATCAAATGAATACATTGTCCAATAGATTGGAACACTTAGAGTAGACGAACCGTTTAAGATAGTTTCTACACCACTATCTTCATCAACCACCACCACATTCATTTGCTCTAAACCATACGCATCGGTAACCGATTTAGCATAAAACTGTACGGTATAACCAGATACAATAACTCTTGCTGGACTATATAACCAGTCATCGTTACCGTAGCCTTCTTCAGGCATAGCAGCCATACAACAGGCATATTTATCACCACTTCTTGCGTTCCAAGCCTCGCTTGCTTCACCACCTGTTACCATTGAAGGATTCATAATAAACCAGGAATACCCACCCTCAGTTGGAAAATCAAAACCCTCAGCTCCATAAGATTCTAAACCGTCTCTGTCTTCAACAATCCAGTCTCCAAAAGTTTCTGCAAAATCAGTGAATGATTCAAAATCCCATGCCATTTCCATTGTTTGTTCAACAACTAATTCATGTTGAATAATATTTACATCACTTCCGTTAATTGCCGTTAATTTAACGGTATAAGTTCCTGCAGTATAAAAATATGTGTATGGATTTGCTTCCTCAGAATCTACAGATCCATCAGAGTCAAAATCCCATTGATAGCTTGTTGCATTCTGAGAACAATTTGTAAAATAAACATATTCGTATACTTCAGCAGGATTAGGTGTCATTGTAAAACAGGCAATTGGTTCATTAGTTTCACCTGTTATGCTTATCGATTTAGTTTCAACATCAGTATTTTCGCCATTTATTGCAGTTAAACTAACAGAATAACTTCCTTCTTCTGTATAAGTATGATTTGGCGCTGTTTCAGTAGATGTACCGCCATCTCCAAAAATCCAATAATAAGAAGTTGCATTCTGCGAACAATTTGTAAATGTTATAGTTTCATAAACCTCAGCAGGATTTGGAGCCATTGTAAAACATGCAATGGGTTCATTAGCCTCACCAGTAATAGTTATAGTTTTTGTTTCAACATCTTCATTTTCACCATTTTTTGCAGTAAGTGTTACATTGTAAGTTCCTGCTTCACTAAAAGAATGTGTTGGTGAAGTTTCTGTGGATGTTGTTTCGTCTTTAAAATCCCATTCATAAGAGCTTGCATTTTGTGAACAATTTGTGAAAAGAATATTGTCTCCTACGCTAGCTTCTGTTGCTGACACAGTAAAACAAGCAGTCGGTTCTACCTCATCAACAACGTTTATTGTATCTGTTATACTTTCAGACTCATTTCCATTGTCTCTTGAAACAGTAAGTTTAACAAAATATTCTCCTAATTGGCTGTAACTATGTGTAGGCGATTCTAGGGTAGAAGTACTGTAATCGCCAAATTCCCAATAATATGTCTCAGCATTGTACGAGCAATTTGTAAAAGTTACCAGTTGCTCTTTCTCAACCTCATTGGCTGAAACTGTAAAACACGCAACCAAATCGGTAGTAATTACAGTTATTGAAGTACTCGTTGAGTCTGTTCCTCTACTATTTTTTTGAATAAGCGTTACCTTATAATCTCCGGCAATATTATAGACATGCACAGGTTCTTTTTCTGTTGATGTTACTTCATCTCCAAAAATCCAGCTAAAACTTCCACCTCCTTTTGAACAATTAGTAAAAAACACAGTGTCTCCTGCATAAATCTCGCTTGGAGTAATGGTAAAGCAAGCTTCTGGAGCAATTGAAGTAGGGGTTGAACTATCGTCGCAATTCCACAAGAATGCTGCTATTAATGCTGTTAGAATTAGTAATTTTTTCATCGCTATATATTTTGGTTAATAATTAGTTTTTTCTATTACTCACTAACTAAATTATTTTTTCAAAATAAAAATAAAATCACCTCCCTCATCACCAGTATTTTTTATCTCTCCATATTGAGGAATATTTGGGCTATTATTTAAAACAGCTGCTTTAAAACTCACAAAAAGTTCTTCGGAAGATATATACGATTTATTATTATTTTCTAGCCTTTTTACAAGATATTCAATAAATACGCTTTTATCAGGAACCTCTTTTAAAGTACCACTTGTCATAGCCTTTCTGCTTGGCACTTCATATAATTTATTTATCGATTTATCGGCATCTGAAAATGCACTTCTGGTTTTAAATATTCCTCCACTAAAACATGCATCCGCAATTAATAAAGTGTGTTTTGATTTTATTCCATTAATAAAATCACGCAAGGTGCTGTTTCTCAACCAATTTGCCGTATTTGCCTTTCTAGCATCCGAAGGCAACCAAAAGCCAGTTTCAGTCTGAGGATCCCAATGTCCATGCCCTGCATAAAATATTAATAAATTATCATCGGGAGTTAATTTTTGAGCATAGTCTTCAAGGGCAAGAATAATATCACTCCGCGTTGGGTCTTTTAAAAAATTAATATTCTCTTGCGAGAAACTATATTTTGATAATAATACATCGTTCAACTTTTGACCATCCGAAATAGGATTATCTAAATCGTTTATGGCGTCATCGGCATAATTATTAACCGAAATAAGTAAGGCGTAATATTTACCAATATTTTCATTAATAGAGTTTTCTGAAGTTTGATTCGTAAATTCTAAGGTTACATGTTCCTCAGTCACATTTCCATTAATGTCGGCAACTTTAATAAAAATATCATTATAGCCTGCTTTTAAATTATATTTAATATCGAAGTATCCTGCGTTTGAAAATGACTGACTTTCATTGTTTATATACAAATTAGCTATGCCACTTTCATCACTTACAATTCCTTTAATATTAATATTTGAACTGCCCTTAATTGCAGCATAATTGTAATTTAATATAGGGAATGTTATTTCTATTTTAGGCGCAACTTTATCATTACTAACTGCAATAAAACCTCTTTGATCATCCTTAATATCTTCTCTTACAACATTATCTGTTTTTGTTTCAGTAAACTCAGCATATAACAACCTATCTTTTACATTAATATCTTTGCTTGAATTAGCAAAAAACAATAGTTGGTTGTCATTAGCCATAATAATATCTGCTATTTCAATGTTATTATAGGCTTTCAAATAATTTTCACTTAATATATCACCTTTACCCGAAACAACATATATTATTGGATTGCCATTTGCAACCGAAGATAAAATAAACTTGTCTTTTTCAATGGGCATGAGTAAAATCAATGAATCTTCATGATACGATCCATATGTTTTATCCCACATTTTATTACCAAATTTATCTAATGAAAGGACCCAAATATCATTGCCGCCATTTCCTTTTGAAGCTGTTAAACCAGCCAATAAAAAATCATCATTCCCTTTTGACAACAATTTTAAACCCACATCGGTTTTTGAGCCACCATAGGTTTTTTTCCACTCTTCGTTTCCTCTTTTATCAATTTTAACCAAAAGCACATCATGGTTATCTTTAGTGCTATTCATGGTGCTTCCCGTGGCTAAAAATCCTTGATCTGGAGTTTCAATAATATCAAAGCCCTGATCATTAAAAAAGCGTTCGCCGAAATAACCTTGCCATAACTTATTCCCTCGCTTATCTATTTTCATCACCCATAAGTTCAAATCATGATCGCCTTTTGATTCACGTGTTCCTACAACAGCATACCCTTCATCGGCCGAAACAATGACCTTATGTAATTTATCCTGAGGGTTTCCCATAAAACTTCGTTGCCACTTTAGTTTTCCATTTTCATCTAATAAAATCCCAACAAATTGAGCGTAATTATTCACTTCATCAATTGATATTCCAACAAAAAGAAAGTTTTTTTTATCGGCACTAAGGCACGAGGTTATTAATTTATCATTTTTTGTTTCACCAAAAACTTTCGACCAAATTTCATTATAATTTTCATCCACCTTTGTTACCAAAAAATCCGGATCTCCTTTTGGTGTATTCAGCGTGTAACCTCCTAATATATATCCATGCTCTCCTAAATTTATTATTGTTTTGTAATCTATTCTATCCTTTCCATGAAGAGCTTTTTCCTTAACAATTTCGATGTTTTGTGAAAAGGAAAGGATGGACAAAGCAAAAAGAAAAAAAAACAATGAGTGTATTTTTTTCATAAGCAAACTATTTTTTAATACTAAAAATATATCTGTCATTAAGCGTTCCTTCGCTATCAATTACCTGAGTAATGTACATTGCTGCATAACTATGCACACTTTTATTATGATCGAAAGCAATAAGTAATACATCACCATCTTTTATATTAGAAATATATTCTCTAGGAATTCCGGCTTCAAAGGAAGATTTTAAATCTTCTAATTTTGCATTTGCATAATCAAAATCAGCATATCGTACAAATCTAATTCCTGTATTTGAAATCCATGTTCTACTTATTTCATCTCCATTAAAATCGAAACTTGAAGTGTCGGCAATATGAATATTTGTAGTATCATTCAATGAATAATACAAAGGGGTTCCGTTTTGTAAATTAAACGCATTGGGTTCATATGAACTGCCGGAATAAAGCACGTTTCCAGCGGTTTCTGATAAGTTATAACCGCTAATAATAAACAGTCGTTTTGCTGTTTTTACTTTTTCGCCATTTGATAATTCTGCTGTAAAATTTAGTGTTGCAGTTATGGTATCCTCAATATATAATGGTGCTTTAAATTCATAATCATAGTCAATATTTGAACCCGAAATACTTTCATTTTCTAAAGTTTGAGAAAAATCATTATCGGGCTTATAAGAAACTTCAATTTTAGAAAAAGTTAAGGTAGTTTCGCCTTTAATATTAAAGGTTTGAACATCATCAGAATGCATAACAATTCCGTATTGGTCAGGAAAAACTGTTATGTATGAATTTTCATCGTCCTTATTGCATGCACATAAAAGGACGCTAAATAAAAAATAAAAAACCACCAACTCTTTAGAGACTAACTTTATCATAATCAAGGTTGTTTATACAAATTTACAAAAAAAAACAGCTTTAATTTACCACAAATAAACTAAAGCTGAATATATTACATGCTGTTATTTTTATTTCATTTTATATGCTCTAACCTTCATAGTTTTCTTGGTTTTTGAACCTAAAAACATATTCTCGGTTTCTGTCATAATATTAACAGGTATAAATATTTCAGCATCTTTCAGTTCAAGCTGCGCATCGTAAAGAGCTCTTTCTAAATAGGCTCCAATGGGCATCCATGATCTTCCATAGGTTTGAATGGTATTCACATTTCGTTTGGCAACTTCTTTTCCATTTATTGAACGCAGCACCTTTATAACACCTAAATATTTATTATAAGTAACGGTAACCGTAGATTCTCCTACCATCTCAAAGTCTTCAAGAGTAATTCTCATTTCAACCCTATCGGGCATAAAGGTGGTGGTTCTCATTCCTTTTTGCGTTTTTGTTACTGCACATGAGCTAAATAACAATACTATAGGAATAATAAACAAAATTATATTTATGGTCTTTTTCATATTAATTAAAGTTTCTAAAATTACTTTCTAAAGAAATAACTTAAAGTGACTCTTATATCAGATTCTAGGTCAAACTTACTTGCTTTTAACTTACTAAAATCGATGTTGTTTTTATCTAAATCTGTAGAGTAGTATTCAACCGAACCATTTATGTCATCTTGAACTGTAACATGTGCCTTATCCCCCATAACTCCCAATGATGTAAATCCAAACTCTACACCTATTGCAATAGGCAAATCCGCAATAAAAGCTTGCAAACCAAAATAACCATTTATTCCATAAATTAATTTATTTGCTTTACTTTCAAAATAATTGAATCCACCACCATCAATATCTTGGTTCCTAATATCAATTTTGCGCCGAAAACCCAAAGGAACAGATACACCAACATAAGCATCTAATATATTAGAATGGATAAAGTGTTTTTCAACTCCTGGAACAATCATAAAATTTGATTCCATTTCCTTAAATTCATAGGAAGTTATTCCAAGTCCGGAGCCATCTACAAGCGGGTCAACATCACCTTTATATGAAACCTTTGTTTTATCACCTTTAATTCCAGCCAATAATACAAAATCATCAGACAAATAATACTTAACTGTTGTAACTGGCAGCATTTCGTAAGTAACATCATCGTCAATTAATGTTTGAATATCTCTAAACGATGTACCTATGGAGAATCCAAAATTTCCATAAGTGGGACGAGTTCCTGTTTTAAATGTTGTAGGACTGTTAACTCGATCGGATAACTGTGCAACTAGATTTTCACTTGCAAAAACTAAAACTAATGCTAGCGAAAAGAAAACAATAATCTTTTTCATGATTAGATATTTTAGTAATTAATTTTGGTCAATATTCAAATATATCACTAATTACAATAAAATCAAATAGTTTTAACACCTGATTTCTAATATATTATCAACATATCATCCTATTTTTAAACAAAAACAGTAAACCCTGTTTATTTTATTTAACTACCGTTTACATAAAAAATATTTAAAAAATGTAACGAATTAGCATTTACCCTAACTAAGTATTAAAACAACTCGGAAAATGATTAATAAAGAGGATCAATTTAAAAGCATAATAGATGAAAATTCGGATAGAATTCATCGAATATGCCGATACTACGCTCCAAATGACGAGGAGCAAAAAGATATATATCAGGAAATTTTGATAAATGTTTGGAAAAGTTTGGACAAGTTCAGAGGTGAATCAGCATTAAATACTTGGATTTATAGAATTGCAGTTAATACTTCATTAAGCTATTCCGGTAAAGCTTATAAACGAATGAAATTGAATGTTGATATAGAAACTCAAAATTTAAGCTCTGTGGTTAACGATGAAGATTTCGAATTAAAACTAAAGGAAGAAAATCAAATCAACCTTCTTCAAACTGAGCTTAATCAACTATCGGTAATTGACAAAGCGCTAATATCTCTTTTGCTTGAAGGCCTAAGCATGAGAGAAATTGCCGATGTTATTGGCATTACTGAGCCCAATGCAAAAGTAAAAATTCACAGAATTAAGGAAACCCTTAAATCAAAATTGAAAGGAGAAAACCATGAAGAATAATAAAAATAACCCGATAGATATAGAAACATTAATGGCCGATTTACAAAATAAAGACTTGCAATATTCAAACTTAAGCAAACGATTTAAGGTAATTTATCTGATATTTGTTCCTATATACACTGTGATAGCTAGCACTGAACTTATAGTTGATTTTAATTTTATGGTATTATTAAGCAGCATCTGCTTTGTGCATTCAATGATAATTTTTGCAATAATATTTAATAGATATCAAAAGGAATATCGAAGTGTGAATTATGCAGAACCTACTCTTATGCTGCTTAAAAAAGCAGCATACCGATATAATCCTCTCAGAAAAGAAACTTGGTGGGTCCTTACTTCGGTAGCTATTCTTATCATTGGTTTGGCAATTTCAAGTAGCAATCATGGTATTGATTTGTCGACAGCATTTTCTTTTCTACTTGGTTTAATTAGCGGTTTGATAGTTGGTGCAATTGTGTATGTAAAAAAATACAAACCCCTTCGAGATAATGCCTTACGTCTAATTAAAGAAATTGAAAATAATTAATATAGACAAGAATATTATTATTGATATAAAATAAAAATGTAAAGACAGGTATGTCAACATAAATAAAATCCGCAAATGCAAACACTTTTGTGGATTTTACTTTTTATTAAAAGTTACCTAAAGTTTATCTAAAAATTCCTCAACAGCATTCCAGCAAGCCTCAGCACCTTTTTGCTTTGACCATAATGCTCTACTCCCATGAATACTTTTTACTTCAGGGAGAAAACTGGTTCCAAATTCTTCAGGTATGGCTTCAAAAATTTTATTCCACATGAGTTTTTCAAGTTTTGCCGAAGTAATAAAAACAGGAATTTTAATATTTACTGCAAAATCTTTAATCTCCTTGTCATCAATTTTGAAATATTCCCCGGGTGAAAAAGCTAATACTGCATCAATTTTATCAGGGTATTTCGAAGCCAATATTAACGATAGGGATGCTGAATATGAACTACCTAAAATAATCAATTTTTTAGGATTATAATTTTTTATTATATAATCAATAGCTGCTTCTAAATCAGGCATAGCATCAGGATATTTTGTTTTCAACCCTTTCTTTTTTGCTTCAATATATGTTTGGTTTACAATACCGTTTACCTCTTCTCCAGAACGCTGATCAATTGCTAAACAATTAAATCCCATTTCATTAAATTTCGGGGCTGTTTCAATATATTCTCCTCTGCTATATCCTGCCTGATGAAATAATATTATAAATGCTGCGTATTTTTCTGCAGTCAAATATAAATCACCACTAACTGAAACATCATCCGCCGATTTAAAGGTTATTTCTTTTTTATTTTCTTGCGCATTCATTACTTGCATTATTAATATTAATACGGCAAATAAAACTGAGAATTTTACTTTCATCTTGATTTATTTGGTTTATAATTCTTTATTTAGTTTAATCTTACCTAATTCCTTGAAAAACATTTTAAAACTAACCCTCGTTTTCCATTTTTTATTCAAAAAAAAACTCATCGCTGTCATATCCCCATTAGCATAGATAATATTCGGAATAGCTACACTTAATCCCATTTTAACTTGCTATCATAAAAAACTTTATGCTTTGGTAAATTAATGAAAAAAGAAGAATTACACTAAAGATAAAAAAGACTGTTTAAAATTCAAAAATATTATTTTTTTAATAAAGTGAATCATTTAATTAATTTTGGGCATATTTTAAAAACAACATGCAGAACATAAAAATTGCCAAAAAATATATAAAACACTGGTTTACTAGCAGAAATAGCAAAGGATTTGGGATCCACTCCCCTTTTCTGCATCATTTAGTTACCGAAATTATTCACGATTACACTCCTTTTTACTGCTATGATGAAATTGAATTTGAACGTAACAAATTATTAACTAACAATACCACAATAACTGTTGAAGATTTTGGCTCAGGGAGTCGTATTTTTAAATCAAAGCAAAGAATAGTAAAAGATATAGCACGCATATCGTTAAAGCCAAAAAAACACGCCCAATTGCTCTTTCGTTTAATCAATCATTTTGAATCGAAAAACATTCTTGAAATTGGCACTTCGTTTGGCATAAGCACAAGTTATTTAGCAAAAGTTTCTAAAGCATCGAACGTGGTAACACTTGAAGGATGTTCAAAAACTGCAGAAATTGCACAAACTACATTTAATAATTTAGCGCTTGCAAACATTAGCCTAGTCATTGGCCCCTTTGAGAAAACCCTTAGTGCTGCGCTAAAAAAACTTATAACTATTGATTTTGTGTTTTTTGATGGAAATCATTCGGAGCAAGCAACATTAAACTATTTTGAACAATGTTTACCCTTTATAAATAATAAAACGCTATTTGTATTCGATGATATTTATTTAAACGAAGGAATGGAAAATGTTTGGAAGAAAATAAAAAAATCGGAACATGTTACTGCTACTCTAGATTTATTTCACATGGGTATCGTAATTTTCAGAAAAGAATTAACAAAAGAACATTTTAAGGTTCATTTTTAACTTTAACCTAAATTGAGCGATTCATAAAATCAGGTGGTCATTTAGTTTCACCATGAGTTTTTTTTATGCCATAT
>JAEINW010000063.1 GCA_016342715.1 Salinivirgaceae bacterium
TTCGAATGCTTTTTATACTGGACTCATCAGTAAGTAAATAAGTTAATACATTACTAGCAAAAGCATATTCAGCGAAAGTGCTCTCTTGGGAGAGCTGTCCGAAGGACTGAGAGGGAATAATTAGTAGATGCCTAAAGGGCTTTATTAATTAAGCCTTGGGCAATATGGCTGCAGGTAGTTCATTAATAAGATTTCTAAGGATATAGGAATCTTATTTTTATGGCAAAAATCATTTTGCACACCTTCGTTGGTTTTGTGAAATTTCTTACATTTGCCACACTTTTAAAATTAGAAACTAAATTAAGATAGATATGAAAGCTTACGTTTTTCCAGGACAGGGAGCTCAATTTGTAGGAATGGGTAAAGACTTGTACGAAAATTCAGCATTGGCAAAAGAATTATTTGAAAAAGCCAATGAAATATTAGGTTTCAGAATTACAGATTTAATGTTTGAAGGAACAGACGAAGATTTGAAACAAACAAAGGTAACTCAACCAGCAGTTTTTTTGCATTCAGTTATATTAGCAAAAGTTTTGGGTGACGATTTTAAACCTGAAATGACTGCCGGTCATTCTTTGGGTGAATTTTCGGCTTTAGTTGCTGCAGGCGCTTTGTCGTTTGAAGATGGCTTGGTATTGGTGTCGAAACGTGCTATGGCCATGCAGAAGGCTTGCGAAGTGGAACCATCTACTATGGCTGCTATTATTGGGTTAGATGACGAGGTGGTTGAAAAAGTTTGTGCTGAAATTGATGAGATTGTGGTTCCGGCAAATTATAATACCGTAGGACAATTAGTTATTTCAGGTTCAATTGCGGGTGTTGATAAAGCTTGCGAAAAATTAACAGAATTAGGTGCAAAAAGAGCATTAAAACTCCCAGTTGGTGGAGCCTTTCATTCTCCTTTAATGGAACCTGCAAGAGTTGAGTTGGAAGCTGCAATTAATGAGACTAATGTTTCAGAACCAGTTTGTCCGGTGTATCAGAATGTAAGCGCAAAAGCTGAAAAAGATCCGGCAACCATTAAAGAAAACTTAAAAAAGCAATTAACTGCTCCTGTAAGATGGACACAAATAGTTCAGAACATGATTGCTGAAGGGGCAGCTTCTTTTACCGAAGTTGGACCAGGAAAAGCTTTACAAGGAATGATTAAAAAAGTTGACAGACAAATGCCTTGCGAGAGTGCAGCTGTTTAATAAATTATTAGAGATAAATTAAAAGTGATGGAACGCAGATGACACAGATCAACCAGAGTTACGCAGATTTTATCTGTGATTATCGGTTAAAATCAGTGTCATCAGTGTTCTATTTTTTAGATTTATTTTCAGTTTTTAAGGATATTCTAACTCCTTTTGAGAAAGCCTTTATTTTTACAAAGTCGATTTCACACTTCCACCCTCTAAAGCTTAACCTGCCCAGTTACAAATACAGCCAAAGGCGATAATAGCCAAGAAGCTAAGAGCTTTGAGCCTTTAAAATTTAATTGATACAGTCTGTTTGGTTTCTTCATGTAAGCTAAGTGGAACAGGGCTTACTTTGACCAAAGCTTTCAGTATTTTTTTGTCTTTATCAGCCAAAGTGCACATGCTAAAATCAAACTCTATTTTCACTTCGGCAACTCTGCGTGGATTTTCGCTCATTATTTTCCAGCTTTTTGCCTTGGCACCATCAATATTAAAACCATTAGCTTGAGCTTTAATTCCCATAATAGTTAAAATGCAGCTGGCAAGTGAAGTTGCTAATAAGTCAGTAGGAGAGAAGGTTTCTCCCTTTCCCTGATTATCAAGGGGAGCATCGGTAATTAACTTGTTGCCTGAACGAACATGAATGGCTTCGGTACGTAATTCTCCGAGATAGGTTGTTTGTATAGTTTCTTGCATATGAAAAATATTATAATTAATAATTTAACGATTACGAATGAATTGCTACTTATGCCTAATTAATTCAAAAGCTTGGCTAAGCGTTTTTACGGGTAGTTTGCATGCCTTGTTTTGGCATATGTAAATATATGATTCTCCATCGACAAATCTACCCTCTAGCAGGGGTATATTGTTTTCAGATTCTTTTTTGTGTCCGGCAATAATAGTATTCGGATGATATTGTTGACTAAAGACCTGACTTAATTTATTGGCTTGCTTACCGGTAAAAACAAGCTCATAAAAAGAATATGCGAATTTGTTTAAAAGTATTCCCCAATTGGCATAGTATGGAGCATTTATTTCCATATCTGGCGAAACATTTGATAACATTTGACTGGCCATTTTTACCCATTCTTCATTTGATAACAAAGTTCCTAAATCGAATAAATTATTAGCCATTATAGAATTTGATCCGGGCATTACATTATCGGTTAATTCCATTTTTCGTGCAATGAGTTGTTCTCCTACATCTGAAGTATAATAAAACATGCCAGATCTTGTATCATGAAAATGCTCTAAGGTATATTCAGTAAGATCCTGCGCTTTTTTTAACCATTCTTCGTTAAAAGTATTTTGGTATAGTTTGGTAAAAAGCTGAATGGTAATAGCATAATCATCAAGAAAAGCTGTAATATTTGAATGACCATTCATATAATTGCGATGTAAGCTACCATTTTTTTGTAGCATTGTGTTTTTAATAAAAGCACCATTTTGTAGTGCCGATTCAAGATAGTCTTTATCACCAAAGGCTTCATAGGCATCTAAATATCCTATGGCCATTAATCCATTCCATGAGGTAAGAATTTTATCATCCAATCCAGGGTAGATTCGAGTGCTTCGCTCTTTTAGTAATTGTGGAATGATTTTATTTAACTTTTTATTCAATTCTTCTTGTGATAAATTGTATTTCTTTAAAACGGTTTCTTTATCAGTTACCCAAAGAATATTGCTTTCCTCCCAGTTCCCTTTTTCTGTTACGTTAAAATAATCGCAGAACCACTTTGCTTCTTGTCCTAATAATTTTTCAAGTTCATTTTTCGACCAAACATAAAATTTTCCTTCTACACCCTCGCTATCGGCATCGTAACTGGAGTAGAATACGCCTTCTTGGCTTGTCATTTCTCTCCTAATAAAACCCAAGGTTTGAAGCACTTTTTGTTTGTAAGTTTCATTTTTAGTTAGCTTGTAAGCATTTGAATAAAGAGAAATTAACTGGCCATTATCATATAACATTTTTTCAAAATGGGGTACCATCCATTTTTCATCCACAGCATAACGCGCAAAACCACCGCCCACATGATCGTAAATACCTCCATCACCAATTTTTTGTAGTGTTACATTCAAATGATTTAGAGCTTCTTTATCATTTGAATGAAAAGCATATTGTAATAAAAACTCATAACTACTAGGCAATGGAAATTTTGGAGTGCGTTTATTTCCACCCCAAGTTGTATCGAAATATTTTTTCCAGGGTACAATCATTTTTAAAACCTGTTTATCGGAAAACTTTAATTCAGGTTTTTTATATGAAATTAGTTCATGGTTTTTAATTCCTTCAGAAATATCTTTTGCTGACTTTAATACCCGGTCTTTATCCTTTTTATAGCTTAGGGCTAATCCTTCCAGAATTTGAAGCCACTGATCCGTTTTGAAATAGGTGCCACCGTAAACGGGACGGCCATCGGGCAAAGCAAAACAATTTAAAGGCCAACCTCCGCTGCCTGTAATTAATTGTACTGCCGACATATATATTTGATCCACATCGGGACGTTCTTCACGGTCAACCTTAATGCAAATAAAATTATCATTCATTATTTTAGCAACGGCTTTGTTTTCAAAGCTTTCGTGTTCCATTACATGACACCAATGGCAAGCTGCATAACCAATGCTAATTAAAACTAGTTTATCTTCTGCTTTAGCTTTTTTAAAAGCTTCGTTGCCCCAGGCATACCAATCCACCGGATTGTGAGCATGTTGCAATAAATAAGGACTGGTTTCATTAATTAATTGGTTGCTATGTTTGGGGTTAACTTTTTTTTCCATTGTTTTATTTTGTTTGTTTTGTCCTTGATTATTTGAACATGAAAGAACAAATAAGGCAAGTGACAAATAAATAAGTTGCATAGTTTATAAATTTACTATGCAAACAATGAAAGTTCGGAAAGGTTGAGGATTAAAAAACAAAAAACCCTGCCGATTGGCAGGGTTTAAATATATAGATAAGATTTTTTTCTTACAATACACCTTGGTCAAGCATTGCATCAGCCACTTTAATGAAACCAGCAATGTTAGCACCTTTTACATAGTTAACATATCCTTCAGAGTCTGTGCCATTTTTAACACAAGCATTGTGAATATCAACCATAATTTGGTGTAATTTTGTATCAACTTCTTCAGCAGTCCAATTCAATTTCATTGAATTTTGGCTCATTTCTAATCCAGAAGTAGCAACACCACCAGCATTAGCAGCTTTTCCAGGTCCAAATAAAATTTTGGCTTTTTGAATAATATGAACGGCTTCAGGAGTACAAGGCATGTTTGCACCTTCGCTTACACATATTACACCGTTAGCAACTAATTTCTTAGCATCTTCTTCTTGCAATTCGTTTTGAGTGGCACAAGGTAAGGCAATATCAACTTTTTGTTCCCAAGGACGTTTTCCTGCAAAGAAAGTAGCTTCTGGAAATTCATCAGCATAAGGAGCAACAATGTCATTGTTTGATGAACGAAGCTCAAGCATGTATTCAATTTTTTCGCCACTAATTCCTTTTGGATCATAGATGTATCCATCAGGTCCAGAGATAGTAACTACTTTTCCACCTAATTCAGTAGCTTTTGTTACTGCACCCCAAGCTACATTACCAAAACCAGAAACAGCAACAGTTTTTCCTTTAAACGATTCGCCTTTTGTAGCTAACATTTCTTTAGCAAAATAAACGTTTCCAAAACCAGTAGCTTCAGGACGCATTAACGATCCACCCCAGTTTCTTCCTTTTCCGGTTAAAACTCCAGTATGTTCTTGGCGAAGTTTTTTGTACATTCCAAACATGTAACCAATTTCACGTCCACCAACACCTATATCACCAGCAGGTACATCTGTTTCTGGTCCAATAAAGCGGAATAATTCTGACATAAAAGCCTGGCAGAAACGCATGATTTCAGTGTCAGATTTTCCTTTAGGATCGAAATCGGAACCACCTTTACCACCACCCAAAGGAAGTGTAGTTAAGCTATTTTTGAAAATTTGCTCAAAACCAAGAAACTTAAGAATACTTAAATTTACACTTGGGTGAAAACGTAAACCACCTTTGTAAGGTCCAATAGCACCATTAAATTGAATGCGATAACCACGATTCACTTGAACTCCGCCTTTATCGTCAGTCCAAGTTACTCTGAAAGTTAAAGCTCTGTCTGGTTCAACTAGGCGCTCAATAATTTTTGCATTATCATATTTTGGATTCTCATTAACAAAGTCAACGATTGTTTCCAATACCTCTTCAACTGCTTGAAGAAATTCGTTTTGACCTGGATTCTTTTTTTCAAGATCGGTCATTATTTGCTCTAAATTCATAATGTGTGTTTTTTGATTTTTTTATTATAAAATGAATTATAAATTATATTATTTAAATCAATTAGTTCTTAAAGAACTGGTGCAAATTTTAGTCTTTGTTTTCATGTGTGCAACATATTATTAAACATCATTTAGTAATACATAGATTATGTCAAAAATCAGGTTTTTGACTAAAAATGTTTACTACTTTGCCAGTCAATATGCGCTATGTTAATTCTTAGTGAGAGTAGTGCCTTTGCAGCCATCTTAGCCATCAAAATAAACTCCGAAAAATAGTGATTAAGGAAAAAAATCTTTTTTAAGGTTAAAAATAGAACATTGTATTAATTTGTTGTTTAATAACAAGTTTAAAAAGGTAACCTTTTTAGAGCTTAAAAATGAGTGTTCAATGTCAATTTTTTCTGATGAAAATTAATTACTGCTTCATGTTCAACTAAAAAATCGCTTCCGAGCAAACCTGCTATTTGTTTTTCAGAAAAAACTTTATATAATTTGTTAACATGTGATAAGTCCATGGTAATGCAGCTATAGTTTTTTATTATTAATTTTCTAAACGAAATTAATGGTATAGTGCCCATTTTTGTTTTGGGTATCATTGCATTAATTCCTGATGAATTAGCATCATTAAGCTCCTTTTGGTTTATTATAAAGGGTTCAACAAAGGTTGAGTCAAAAACAGTTTTTGAAGCACCGGTATCAATAATTAGATTTCCAAAAATCCGATTGTCGAATTTTGCTGAAAGTATTATGTGGTAGCTATTATTTTCTAATTCTAGTATTTCAATAGGTATATCAATAATCATGTGAGGAAATAAAAAAGGACGCCTGAATTAACGTCCTTCAAAAATATTATTTTTATTTGAGAATTATACTTTTGGAACCGGATTAAGTCTTCCGTATTTTTGATCAAATAAATTCATGTCATCTAAGATAATCATAACTTCTTTAACCGATCGAGCGGAGCCATATAAAAGTTCTTTTTCTTCTTTATTTAAATCTAATTCAATAATTTTTTCAATACCTTTTTTACCTAATATTACAGGTACTCCAAGGTAAATATCTTCAAGGCCATATTCGCCATTAAGATGTGCGCAAACAGGGAAAATTCTTCTGGAATCTTTCACAATGGCTTCAACCATTTGTGCAGCTGCTGCTCCAGGAGCATACCATGCCGATGTGCCCATAAGTTTAACAATTTCTCCACCGCCAGATTTTGTTCTTTCAATAATTGATTGTAAAACGTCTTCGTCAATAAGTTCGCGTACTGGAATAGAGGCCACCGAAGTGTATCTTGGAAGCGGAACCATGGTATCGCCATGGCCACCCATTAAAATTGCATGAATACTTTTAGGAGACATTTCAAGTTCTTCTGCAATAAATGCTTTGTAGCGGGCTGTATCCAGAATACCTGCCATGCCGAAAATTTCATTGGATCGTTTGGGAACCACTTCGTTTGCCGCTAAGTATGCTGCATAGGTCATTACATCTAGTGGGTTTGACACCACAATTATTTTAGCTTGCGGTGAATGAACGATAGCTTTTTTTGTAACATCTTTAACAATTTTTGCGTTGGTTGCAATTAAATCATTGCGACTCATGCCTGGCTTACGAGGTAATCCTGAGGTAATTACAATTACTTCGGAACCAGCAGTTGCTGCATAATCGTTAGTAACCCCTCTTACTCTTGTGTCAAATTGCAATATCGAAGAGGTTTGCCATAAGTCAAGCGCTTTGCCTTGAACCATGCCTTCGTTTATATCAACTAATACAAGTTCATTAACCAGATCCTTATTAATAATTTCGTTTGCACATGTAGCTCCAACATTACCTGCCCCAATTACTGTTACTTTCATAGTTTATGTTTTTTGCTTATTTCTAAATTTTTTTTGCTGTATTTCACTAAAACTTTTCGTCATATTTTGTCCATAAGAAATCTCCTAAATCCCATGCATCTTTAACAACTTTCTCGCCCCATTGATTGGTATATTTGGTTAAGAATTCTTTTCGCTCATTTATAGAATCAATTTTAAGTGCATTTTGTTCAAAAATTAATTGATTTTGGAACATTTCTTTTTGCAAAGGATCCCATTTTGCATTAATATCTTTTGACATATCGCCCCATCGTTGAGCTGCTAAGCTTCCAAGTCTATTAAAAGCCCACCAGGCCGATTCTCTCGAAAATCCATTAACTCTTCCCGGGGTTTTGTATGATTTTGGCAAGTCAGTTGTTCCAGAATATACTGGAATATAAATAGAAGATGCAATATTATCTTGTGCTAACCAAACAACGCCACCAACTTCATCGGGTAACCAGTCTCTACACTGAATAATAGTTCCATACATGGTATACCAGCGAGCAATGGTACGTTCTCCAAGAAAGTCAATATGTCCTGTTTTTTTATCGGTATGATACCATCCACCTTTTACATTTTGTAATTCTAATTGATCATAGGGCATAAATGGGTTTGCTAAAGGAGAAATCATGGTTTTTCCTTCAGAGTCAGTAGTTAAAATATTACGAGTCATATCGTAGGGAGTTCCTTGATAATAATCTTTAAAAAGCCTTACCATTGTTTCCAGAGTAATTTTTTCTTCTGGTTCAATTGAAAAAGGGTAGTCTTTATCATTTGGACTTAAATTTAATGATGGAGCCACTATATCAAAAACTCGCCATTCTCTTCTTCTGGCAGCCACTGATTCTCTGCTTTTTGGGGCATAAGCATAACAGAATTTGAAAGTATCTTCATTTTTCCACCATCCATTTTCTTTGGCTACCTTAAAAATATTTTCAGAAGCCATAAAAAAATCGCTGTTTTTTAAATCCATTTCTTTTATGGTGCTGGCATTGGCATTTACAGCAATATGATTATCAGGCACCCGCTGAGCTGCCCATATAGCCCCAATTTTATCTTTTCCTGGACCAACAATTTCAAAGTGCCATACTTCTTTTTTATCGGCAATTGTTAAACATTCACCATAATCATTCCATCCATATTTTTTTGTTAGTTCATCGGCAAGCTTTATTGCATCTCTGGCAGTAGAGCATCTTTCAAGCATTAATTGAGCTAAACGTTGGCAATCAATGATTCCTTTATCTGATTGTAATTCGTCTCTACCACCAAATGTAGATTCTCCAATGGCCAATTGTTTTTCGTTCAAACAAGGGTAAGCGGTGTTTACAAATTGATAGGTATGTTTTATTTGTGGGATATCACCAATGGGTACATGTTTATACGACGGCATTGCTAAAGAATCGAAGGCGCTTCGTTTGTACATGGTTGTTGTTGAACCATTTTTATGATCTTTTGCTGGAACAATGTCCATCCACGATCGTGTTCGATGACTATCATCAGTATGACTGGTCATCACTGATCCATCTATTGATGCAAGTTTACCTACAGTTATACTAGTGCATCCTTCAGGAACTCCACCTTTCCAATCTGATTTATCTTGTGAATGTAAACTAATTGAGAAGTGCGCTAATAAAAAAAGCAAAAACGTATGTTTAAAAATTTTCATGTTATACAATATTTATTCGGCATGAATATACAAAAGATTTTGAAATGGTATCAATGATAATACTGAATTAATAAAGCTGATATATATCAATAAATTTGAACTAATTGATTATTGTATGTGTTAAATTAATGGTAATAATTATCTTCGCACCGATGAAATTTCAATTATTCCGAATAAACTTTTTTTAAACGAAATTTATTACAAACAACTTAAAATTATGAAAAAGCTATTATTATCGATTTTGCTTTTCTTTCCTTTGGTGTTTTTTGCTCAGGATTGGATGGAATACCTGCCAAAGGATAAAGCAAAACAAGAATTAACCTTTTATGATTATCAAACAGCCTTTAGAACTTTTGAGCAAGAAACAGGAGTGATAAAAGGTAAACGATTAGTAAATGGAGAAATGGTAAAAGTTCCTGGCTGGAAGCAGTTTAAAAGATGGGAATGGAATATGGAGGGTCAAATTGATTCAAAGAGTGGAAAATTTCCAGAATATACTGCTCAACAAGTTTACAACCAATTTAAAATAAAAAACAGCACTAAGGTTGTGGATGATTTTGCTAATTGGACAAATATTGGACCCAATAGTTCGTACGGTGGATATGCTGGAATAGGAAGGGTTAATTGCATAGCGTTTCATCCAACAGATAATAATACTTACTGGGTTGGTGCACCCGCAGGTGGTTTATGGGTGACCATGGATAATGGTAGTAGTTGGATTTGTTTAACCGATGATAATAATGTGCTGGGAGTTTCTGATATTATTATTCCATCGGATTACGCAACATCAAATACTATTTATATTGCTACGGGAGACAGAGACGCTTTTGATAACAATAGTGTTGGAGTACTTAAATCTACTGATAATGGTGTAACATGGAATGAAACAGCATTAAATTATTCTGTGGCACAAGGAAAAATGGTGTCACGATTATTAATTGATCCAAATGATGATAATACCATAATTGCAGCAACATCCGATGGTGTTTATAAAACCATTGATGGAGGTGCTACTTGGAGTGATCAATTGACTTCAAATGTTTACATCGATATGGAGTATAAATCTGGTGATTTCAATACATTATATGGATCTACTGAATATGGTAGAGTGTACTATTCCTCAAATGGTGGTTCAACTTGGTTTGAGGGTTTATATTCATCAGGAGGAAGACGTATTGAGTTGGCAGTTAGTGCTGCTGATCCTTCGGTTGTATATGCCTTGGTTGCAAATTCAGGCGGTGGATTATCTTCAATTCAAAAATCGACCAATAGTGCTTCTTCTTTTACTCAAGTATTGAGCGGATCATCGACAAATTTACTTGGTTGGTATTCAGATGCCCATGATTCAGGAGGTCAGGGATGGTATGATTTATCAATAGCGGTTTCTCCAACAAATGCTGATGACTTAATTGTTGGAGGTGTAAATTCTCATAGAAGTAGTGATGGAGGAGATACTTGGTCGTGCTCAAATTGTTGGACAAGTTATTATGTATATAACTTAGGAAATCATCCGGTTGCGCATGCCGACAAGCATAATCATACCTATAGATCAAATGGTGATTTATTTGAATGTAATGACGGGGGTATTTATTTATCAACAAATGATGGGCTTACTTGGACTGATAAATCAAATGGACTTGTAATTAGTCAAATGTATAAACTAGGTGTCGCACAAACCTTATCGGGTGAAGTGATTACAGGATTACAAGATAACGGAACAAAACTAGTCTCAAATAATTATTGGAGAGATGTAAAAGGTGGCGATGGTATGGAATGTTTAATAGATTACACCGATAAAAACATTCAATATGGTACCTATACTAATGGTCAAATTTCAAGAACTACTAATCATTGGAGTTCTAGTTCAGAAATACAACCAGCTGCTGCTGGAGATGGGGCTTGGGTAACTCCATATATTATTGATCCAACAGATCATAATACTTTATATGCAGGATATGCAAATGTTTATAAAACTACTGATAAGGGAAATAATTGGACGAAAATTTCAGCAATGAATTCGTCCGATAAATTGCGTTCAATGGCTATTGCGCCTTCTAATGTGAATGTTATTTATGTTGCAGACAATTCTTCATTGTGGGCTACAACTAATGGAGGTTCAACTTGGGCAAAAATATCAGGTGGAATACCGGCAACTTCAGTTTCCAATATAACCTATATTGCTGTTAAAAATGATGATGAAAACACTATATGGGTTACCTTGAGTGGTTATAATAACACTGCAGTATATGAATCAACAAATGGGGGAGCCACTTGGTCAAATATCTCAGCTGGCTTGCCTGAATTGCCAGCATATTCGATTGTTCAAAATAAACAAATTACTGATGAAGTACATTTATATGTTGCTACCGAATTAGGAATTTACTTAAAAGTAGGATCGGACGATTGGGTTGAATTTAATACTGGTTTACCAAATGTTAGAATTGGAGAAGTAGAAATTTATTATGATGAAACAAATCCCGAAAATAGTGAGTTATATACCGCAACTTATGGACGAGGATTGTGGAAAAGCAATGTGTTTTTTTCTATAGCTGCTGCTCCTGTTGTTGATTTTGAAAGTTCTGAAATTGAGATTGTTGAAGGGCAAAGTATTGTATTTAGCGATCTTTCGGAAAATGAACCAACTTCATGGGCTTGGACTTTTGAAGCAGGAACACCTGAAACTTCAACAGAACAAAATCCTGAGGTTTTATTTAATACTCCTGGCATTTATGATGTTACTCTTTCGGCAAGCAATGAACTTGGAAGTGATAGTGAAACAAAAAGTGATTTTATAAGCGTAACGGCTGCTGTAGCGCCAATGGCTGGATTTATAGTTTCAAACACTACTGTTTTTGTAGGACAAAATATACAGCTTACCGATACTTCTGAAAATACTCCAATTTCATGGGTATGGACATTGGCAGGTTCTGCAATAAGTTCATCTACAGAACAGAATCCGGTAGTTTATTATACTGCTGCTGGTACTTATGATGTATCTCTTACTGTTACAAATAATGCTGGCACAGATACTGAAACTAAAAATGCTTTAATTACTGTTGTTGAATTGCCAGAATTTCCTCCGGTAACAAATTTTAGTGCCGCTGTTATAAACACAAATGATGTTATTTTAAATTGGGATTTACCATATGGTTCAATTCCAGATACTTATAGTGTATTCAGAAATAACACCTTACAAATAACTATTAGCGATGCGACTCAAACAAGTTATTTAGATGCTGATTTAGATGCTGGATTATTTAATTACTATATTATTGCTAACTATGCTAATCCAATTGGAACATCTATTGAATCTAATCATAATTCAGTAGAAATTATTGCACAGCCAGTTGCTGCTTTTTACGCATATCCAGTTACAGGATCCTTTCCATTAAATACTAATTTTTATAATAATTCAACTGATGCGGTAAGTTATATATGGGATTTTGGTGATGGTTCAACAAGTAGCGATAAAAATCCTTCTCATACCTATGATGAAAGAGGAACATATACTGTAAGTTTGACTTCCATAAACGATTATGGGTCAGATACTGAAACAATTGCAGGATATATTACTGTTACCGATGAAGAAATTGTTGCTAATTTTTCAGCAAGTCCACTATTTGGTGAGTTGCCACTTGAAGTTGTATTTACAAATACAACAACAGGAGCTACTGACTATCTTTGGAATTTTGGAGATGAATCAACTAGTACTGAGGAAAATCCAACTCACACTTTTGAAACTGCTGGAATATTTTCTATAAGTTTAACAGCATCAAATCTTGATTTTGAAAAAACAAAAAGTAAAAATAATTATATTTCGGTTGACCCAGTTAACATTCCAGAAAATTGGAAAGAAAGATTAAGCATATTTCCAAATCCTGCAAATGATTTTGTAAATGTGAATATATTGAATGTTAAATTTGAAAGTACTTCAATAGAATTGTTTGACTTACAGGGAAAACTTATTAATACAATTAATCCTGAAGTTGCAGAAGTGATAGAAAAACAGGTTGACGTAACACAATTACAGAGAGGTTCGTACTTTTTAAAGATTACTATTGGTGACGAAATGTTGCTGGTTAAAATTGCAGTAGAATAATTTATAATACGATCATAATTTTAAAAGGGAATCTGTATGGATTCCCTTTTTTAATAACTTTCTGCCAAATGCTTATTTTATTGATTTTTTAAGTTTTAAATAATCGATATAATAAACAAGGCGAAATGAAATACTATTGTTATTTTGAAAATCAAATAGATTGTTAACATTCTTAAAATAATTTGAAACTAAATATTCATCATCTCCTGAAACAGCATATTTCCAAACTAATGACAATTCACTTCCTGGGGCAAAACGCCAAGTGTAAATCATGTCAATGTTAAAATAATTACTGTTAATGTTATTTGTAGAATAATCAGAAGTTCTTTTAATGATCCCATTTTCTTGCAATAAATAATAATTTTCATAAGCAATAGTTCGCCAATAATGACGGAGTCTGAACGATATGGAAGCCTTGCTATTAAAAACATAGTTTGCTTTTAATGAATTTATTAAGGTGTTTATATCTCTCTGTCCAAAATAAATACTGTCTCCAACTTCAGTATTGTCAATGTAACCGCGATTGTTTTTGTCATTTTCTAAATAAGTAGAAAGGGTCAGGTTTAAATGATCATTGAATCTTATCATTGGCGAAAGACCTAGCCAATAGCCATATTGATTTTTTACATGATAGTTTACAAACCCAAAATTTACATCCACCACAAATTTTTTCCTGTAATCGGGTGATAAAAAACCACCTATTCTGTAAAAACCCGGACTTTTAAAAAATCGGCCATCCACGCGAGGCTCATTATAATTATTAATCTCGCCCAAAGAAAATTCGCTCCACAAATTGGCACTTAAATAATTTTTGAAGGTGGTGAATGTATTCATGAAAATAGTATTGCTAACATTTTCTTTTTCTGAAAATAGTGTGTTTTGGGTGTATTGAATATCATTGTACCATTGTAAAACCTTCCAAAAAGGTTTATATATGTTGTAGTTAAGTTCTATTTCTGTTTGCAATTCATCCGTTTTATCTAAATAACCCATATCGTTTGGATTAAATTCTTTACTTGCCAGCGATTGATTTATTCCAAATCGAAAGTTCCCCTTAATTTTTTCTAATTCTAGATAGTATTTATAACCTTTTGAATTAGATTCGTCCTTGATGTAACTTCCTCCTAATATGCCATATAAGGCATAGGAACCAGATGCGTTTTCAAGTTTGAATTCTGTTGCGGAAACATTGGACATATAATTTACAACAGGCTTGTAATAATTTGTATTGGTAAAACTTAGGTAAGAATTATTTTTAAGCGATTGATCAAGTACAAGCACATTGTAGTTTGTAAAAGGCTGAGTTACTGCTTTTCGTTGGTAGTTTGTTCCTGCTATTCTTTTTAAAGTGTCTTCAATGGTGGCTTCCGATTGTAAACTCATTCCATTTAAAAAGCCAAAACCCATCCCATTTTTACCTTTTCCTGATATTTTAGTAAGGTTTATGAGCTGTGTCTCTGTTGGATTCTTTGTGACTATCTCATTCGTATCAAGTATAATATCATCATATGTATCGGGTGTTGTACCTATGCGTCGCGAATAGAAAATATCGCCCTTATTAAAGAGCTCAATTCCTTCTGTAAAAAAAGGTCGTTTTTCTTGATAATAAGTTTCATATGGAGAAATATTTAACACTTCATCGTCCGATTCCACTTGTCCAAAATCAGGAATAACCATCATGTCAAGTGTGTAACTTTCATTGATTCCATATTTTAAATCAAGTCCGCCTTTTAGTGAATAATCAAAGCCAGAGTTTTTAGAATTTTTATTAACATAACCCGAAATATATGGAGTTATTGACAATCGGATAGGGGGTTCAATGTTTTTTATTCCGCTTAAGATGCCCGCCTGTTTTAAATAGCCATCGATGTTTTTATCTACATTGTTCCAGAACGATTTTTCACGAGTTCGTTGTACATTTCTCACAATATTTAAACCCCAAATTTGCTCCTCTTTTTTCGGAAAGCGTAATGCCGAATATGGAATTTCCATTTCAACCACCCAGCCATCTTTTTTAATAGATACTTCTGAAACCCAAACAGCATCCCAGCTTGAATCTTCAAATGAACTTTGCCTGGCATCGAATTGAATATTGGCTGAAGTAACAATAAATGTGTAGCCATTTAAACCGTCATTAAAAGGATCAATAGATATTCCAAAAAAATCGGCTTGACCAACTTCGTCTCGATTAACTAATTGTTTCATTATGCTATCTGGCTTATTGTCGTACAAATAAGCACCAATATAAATGGCATAATCGGAATACAAAATTTTTACTTCCGACTTGTAAGCTGAAGGCTCCCCATTTACCGGATCTAATTGACAAAAATTACTAGCAATAAAGGCATCGTTCCACTCCGGTTCCATTATATTTCCATCAATATGTATAGAAGAATTAATTCTTGTTGCTGTTAAATTCTTTTTTTTAGTTTGAGAAAAACCTGAAAATGAGAGGGTGATAACTATTATGGAAAGATATTTATACATTGTTTATGGTATTAAGGAGTACAAATCTACATAGCTTAAAGTATTTTAAAAACACTCAAAAACTATTCTGTAACATAATTGGGTTCACCTTTTTGGGCGAATGGAATGCGTGAAATTTTAATATTTGCCGAAGTAAATTTATCCAATCAAAATAATGATTATACTCAAATAATAAATGCAGCCTATAAAAAGAAAGGCATGCTAATATTAGCATGCCTTTCTTTTTATATTTTTGGTTTGTTTATCAAGCCTTTGTTTTTCTTTCCATCGATTTTAATTTCGACGCAAGTATCAAATCTTATATGTCGAATAAAATCGTCTTCATAAAATGCGGTTTGTTTGTCAAGATATTCAATATCGTAATACCCTTGTTTTATGTAAGGGTTTATGGTAAAATACCCAACTCTGAAAGAGGTAAGATTTTGGAAAAAATGCGTTCCCTGACTTGGGTCAATTCTGTAATCTTTTAAGCCCGATTCAATAATTACCCGTGCTTGCGATATGTGCGACCATTTTACTGGAATCCCTAGCCATGGATCACTAGAACCCCATCGACCTGGACCTATCAGAATGTAATTTTTGTTTTCATTAATAAAATCGTTATTAATGTTCTCTAAAATGGGTACAATTTTTGGGTTGTTTGAAGCGTTAAATGTTTCTGGCTTTACATATATTATGTCAAACACATCGTTTATTATTCCATTTCCCAAGGCTGTTTCGCAATAAATAAGCCAATCTTTTTTATCGTCTTTTGAAAAATCGATATCCATACTATCTTCGCTTTCAACGATGGGGCGAATTTGTAAAAAGTTAAAAATTCGTGGTTCGCCAGGTTTTACATTTAAGTTGGCTGCAAATTCAATTTCAACCGGATTGTTCATTTCTTTGGCTCCAATTCTCAATAGCGTATCGATAATAGCGGCTAGAGGAAAGGAATCATATTTGAGAACATTTGAAAATGTTATGATTTTTTTGCCTGTATAATTTACGCCATCTCTAAGTATATTATCCTGATAATCGTAAGTTGAAGCGATGTTCGAAATTGATTTATCGTCTTCGGCACTTTTAATTTTTAACTTGTTTAAATTGATACCATCATTTGTTGAAAGTTTAAACTCTTCAATATCCAAACTTAATGAATAAAAGTATTTTTGAGTATCCTGTAAAGCATATTTTGGGTTTGAAAGTTGTAATATTTTCTTGGGATATTTAGGGCTGAATCGCAATGATTTTCCGCCATCAACAATTTGTTTGCCGAGCCCTAAGGCAATGTTAGCAATTCCATCTTCCGGTTTTTCAGGAGCTATAGGATAAAAATTTATGGAGCGAGCCACTCCAGATAAAGTTGGGTAAAATCGGTCGCCATATTGAGAACCACAAACCTCCTGAATAATGATTCCCATTTTTTCTTCGTCAATTACATTTTTTGTAGCTTTCATGTAGGCTTTGCTACTTTTATAAAAGGTCGATGCATAAACACTTTTTATGGCTCTGGTAAGCATATCCATCATTAAATCGCGATAATCGCTATAGGGAATCATATAGGTGGAATATATTCCTGCAAATGGTTGGTAATGTGAATCTTCGAGTACGCTTGATGATCGGATAGCCAATGGTGTTGTATTCACATCAAGAAATGCGTGTAAGGCTGGAATAGCCATATCGGGTAAAGCAGCTCGGTTAAATGCTTCTAATATTTCGGTATCATCGGCAGTTGATAAAGCAACACCATACAAATTGTTTTTATCCATAAACTCGTCAAAAACTTCAGTTGATAAAACTAAGGTTCTTGGAATAGTAAGGGCAACATTATCAAACTGATAAAGTATTTGATGTTTTTTAATCAATGAATCAATAAATGCTAAACCACGAGCTTTTCCACCAAGGGAACCTTCGCCAACTCTTGAAAAAACACAGTATCGGTCAAAATTCTTTTCGCTAAAACTGGTAATTATTCCTCTGCCGCGATTGAGCCGGTATTTTGAAATTTCGCTGTACATGTATTTTCTAATGTCATCTGTTGATTTAAAATCACTGATGTCGGCAGCTCTGAAAATTGAGCCTAAGGAAAATAAGGCACGAGCATTTAACCATCTTGAAAAGTGGTTGTTTACTGAATGATAGTGCAAAGATTCGTCAGGAATGGTAAGTAATTCGTTTTGTAATTGTTTTAAGTTTGACGCCTTGGCAACAATATGCTTATCGGGTAAGCGAAACATGAAATCACCAAAAGTAAAGTTTCTTTTAATGTAATTTGAAAGTTCTTTATTTAGCTTGCTTGAGTCTTTACTTAAAAAGGCAGCCCCATAATTTTCAGCATCCTTTTTATTATGTATTTCAGATGATTGCATTAAAATTGGAATGTGCTCATTATCTGCACGAATGTGTTCAAATAATCTGAATCCCGCCTCTGCATCATCTACTCCTTCACGTTTGTATCTTATATCAGTGATTACTCCCAAACAATTGCTTTTGTATTTTTCGTAGTATTCAACCGCATCTTCGAAATTGGTGGCAAGCATAATTTTTGGACGCCCCCGTTTACGAAGCATTTGCTGATATTCATTAGCCCCTTCGTGCTTAAAAACTTGCGATTGTTGGAGAATAATTTTATACATAGTAGGTAAATAGCTACTGTAAAAACGAATATTATCTTCAACTAACAATATTGTTTGTACACCCACAATTTCAATATCGTTGCGGGCATTCATTTTATCTTCTATTAATTTTATTATGGCTAATAAAATATCGGCATCACCCAGCCATGAAAACACATAATCAATAGCACTTAAGTCTTCCTTTCCCATGCGCATTCTAACTTCGCGTGAAAAGTGTGTAAGTACAATAAATGGTATTCTGGGATGTTCTTTTTTAACCAGCTTGGCCAATTCAAAGGCATCAATGTCATCAATGCTAAGCATAGAAATTACCAAATCGACGTCCCCTTTTTTTAATAAGCGAAAGGCTTTTTCGCGTGTATGTGCGTGAATAAATACCGGGGGATGCTTAAGATTCAACGAAACGTATTCCTGAAAAATTTGTTCATCAATGCGGCCATCTTCTTCAAGCATATAAAAGTCGTAATTGCTACATACAATTAAGACTTTAAATATGCGTTTTTGCATAAGCATTTTAAAGGCCGTTTCATTAATATAATATTTCTTTGTTTGTAAATAATCTTTATAAATAGACATGTGCTTTAAATTAGGAGTCAATTAGTGGCAATTTAATAAAAAATAAAACTTAAAATACATGATGCTAATGATTGCTAAATTTTTTTGATAGTTGCTAAATATGAACTAAATTTACAAATAATTGTTTTATAAAGTAATCTCCGCCCACAAAGGATATAATTGAGAATATCTAAAAATAGGAATAGAATAAATTACACATGAAATAGAATGGGTTGTTTTTTTTTATAAATAATTTTGAGTTTCGATGGTAAATTGCTATAATTGCAACGTTTTCATAATAGTAATATTTCTTACTCGAAATCAATCACCTCATTTTTCATGAGTCAAATCAAATAAATTAAAAACAATCGAATAATTTTTTCGAAAAAACAAATCATTAAACATATGTATGATATTCTCGAGTTGAACAAAAAACTTGTTCCTGAGTTAAAAGAGATTGCTAAGAGCTTGAATATCAAAAGAATTGAAACCCTTCGCAAACAAGATCTTATCTATAAGATACTTGATCAGCAAGCTATCGATGCATCTAAAAGCAAAAAACCAGCAAAGGAGACTTCTGATTCAAAAGCCAACTATGAAGATTCTCAAAGAAAACGTGTAAGAACCAGAACGGTTAAAAAAGACGTGAAAATTGAAAAGGTAATGAGTGTTAATCCACAACTGAGAGTTGAAAAACCTGAAGATAAACAGGTTGATTCAACAAAAGAAGTGGAAAAGCCAAAAGAAAAAGTTATTGCCGTACCTTCTTATGAAGATAGAAGAGCTATTGAAAGAGAAGAAGAAGCTAAAAAATCAGCATCTACTGAAAGAGAATCAAAACCTAGTTTTGAAAGACCTGTTAGAACAGACCGTGTGGAAAGACCAGTTAAGCAAGAACGCCAAGAAAAACCAGAGCGTCAAGAGCGTCCTGAAAGAACTGACAGAAGTGATTCTCCTAGGAAATTTGATGCTGCTGACCAAAAACGAAGACCAGAGCGTTCAAAAGAGGAAAAGCCTAAATATGAATTTGATAGTTTAATTACCACATCGGGTGTGTTAGAATTAATGCAAGATGGTTACGGTTTTTTACGTTCATCTGATTATAACTATTTAAATTCTCCTGATGATATTTATGTATCTCAATCACAAATTAAGTTGTTTGGATTAAAAACAGGGGATACAGTTACCGGAAATATTCGACCACCCAAAGAAGGTGAAAAATATTTTCCATTAATAAAAGTTGAAGCAATAAACGGAAAACGTCCTGAAACTGTACGCGACAGAGTTCCATTTGATTTCTTAACGCCATTGTTTCCTGATGAAAAATTTAATTTAACTGGGCATGGACAAAACTCTCCAAGTACAAGGGTTATTGACATGTTCACTCCAATAGGAAAAGGACAACGTGGATTAATTGTTGCTCAACCAAAAACAGGGAAAACGGTGTTGCTTAAAGAAATTGCAAATGCAATTGCAGCAAATCATCCAGAAGTTTATCTAATAGTTTTACTTATTGATGAGCGTCCTGAAGAAGTTACTGATATGGCTCGTAGTGTTAATGGTGAAGTAGTTGCTTCTACTTTTGATGAGCCAGCTGAAAAGCATGTTAAAGTAGCTTCTATTGTTTTAGAAAAAGCAAAACGTTTAACAGAGTGTGGTCATGATGTAGTTATTCTTTTAGATTCAATAACTCGTTTGGCACGTGCTTACAATACCGTATCGCCAGCGTCGGGTAAAGTATTATCGGGTGGTGTTGATGCCAATGCATTACACAAACCAAAACGCTTTTTTGGTGCGGCTCGTAATATTGAAAATGGGGGTTCCTTAACAATTTTAGCAACAGCTCTTACTGAAACGGGTTCAAAAATGGATGAAGTTATTTTTGAAGAGTTTAAAGGTACTGGAAACATGGAGCTTCAATTGGATCGTAAATTATCTAATAAAAGAATTTATCCAGCGGTTGATATTAATTTATCAAGTACACGTCGTGATGATTTATTAATGGATAAAGATTCCTTAAGCAGACTTTGGGTATTACGTAATTATTTAGCTGATATGAATTCAGTTGAAGCAATGAAATTTTTGCGCGACCGATTATTAAAAACTCGCTCGAATGAAGAGTTCTTAATTTCAATGAATGATGAATAACAAAATTTAAGCATATAAAAGTCCGGGAGAGCAATCAACCCGGACTTTTTCATTATTTTACAAACATTTTTATTCATCATTAGTTAATTTATAAATATGGGTTGTTTGAGTAATGGATTTTATCTTGTTAAGTGTTTTATAAAGAGTTTGGTGAAGCTTATTTTAAAAACAACAAATTTTACTATTTTTGAATTTTTAATCAATAATAATATATCATGATGAAGAAATATTTAATTATTATTTCAATTTTGTTATTTAGTTTATTTTCAATAAACACTTTTGCTCAAAATGAGAAAAGTGTTAAAACAATCTTGAAGCAGACAAATGTTAATGAGCTTGAACAGCTTAGTAAAAGGTATGAACAAGAATATATAGCTAATAAACAAAGGGCTATAGAATTGGCTAAACAAAAGGGCTTTGACATAAAAAAGCAATACGCCAACGGTAAGCTAATTGAATTGCAAGGAATTAGTGAAACTGGCAAGCCTATTTATTATGTTACCCATAATATAGTTGCTGCTAAAACAGTGTCAACAAATAAAGTATGGTCCAATGATTTTTTAGGCCTTGATCTTAATGGTACCGATATGATTGTTGGAGAATGGGATGGAGGAGCTGTTAGATCAACGCATCAAGAATTTACTAATACAGGTGTTTCCAGAGTGACTCAAAAAGATTACGGTGGAGCTACCCATTATCATGCAACACACGTTGCTGGAACATTAGTTGCTGGTGGTGTTAAGGCTAAGGCAAAAGGAATGGCTTACAATGCCAACCTATATGCATATGAATGGAACAATGACGCATCGGAAATGGCAACGGCTGCTAGTAATGGATTGTTAATTTCTAATCACTCATATGGTATTATAGCTGGGTGGTCATATGATGAAGATAGTGGCCAATATGTATGGTATGGCGATGAATCAATTAGTAATGTTGAGGATTATAGATTTGGTTTATATGATTACAAATGCGTACAGTTGGATAATATAGCAAATAATGCTCCTTATTATTTAATATGTAAATCGGCAGGTAACGATAGGGGTGACGGTCCAGGTAGTAGTCCGGCAACAGCAGAACAAGATGGAGGAAATGATGGATTTGATTGTATATCGAGTAAGGGAAATGCAAAAAATATTTTAACAGTGGGTGCTGTTGAAGATTTGGAAAGTGGATATACAGGAAACCCAGCAGATGTTAAAATGACAGATTTTAGTAGTTGGGGTCCAGCGGATGATAGTAGAATAAAACCAGATATTTGTGCCAATGGTAGCAACTTATTTTCAACATTTGATGGTTCAAATGACGATTATTCATCAATAAGTGGTACTTCAATGTCATGTCCAAGTGCAACGGGTTCCTTATTGCTGCTACAAGAATATTATTTCAGAACTCATGGTACCTATTTAAAAGCAGCCACATTAAAGGCTCTTGCCATACACACTGCCGATGAATGCGGTCCTAATGAAGGCCCTGATTACATGTTTGGCTGGGGTTTGTTAAATACAGAATCTGCTGCCATGGTAATTTCAAACGATAAGCTTAGCGATTTAATTATAGAGGAAGAGTATAATAGCTCAACATATACTTATGAATTTACTGCAAAAGGAAATGAACCCTTAGTTGTAACAGTGGTGTGGTCTGATGCTACTGGATCGGCAGCCCCTTACGCTTTAGATCCGCCAGATAAAATGCTGGTAAACGATTTAGATATCACCGTTTCAAATGCAGAGACTACTTATTATCCATATATGTTAGATGGTGCAAATCCAGCAAATGCTGCAACAACTGGAGACAACGACAGTGATAATGTTGAAAAAGTGTTTGTTGCAAATCCAGATGCCGGAGAGTATACTTTAACAATAACACATGAAGGAACCATAAGCGGAAGTACTCAGCCTTTTTCATTAATTGTTTCAGGAATAATTGAAGTTCCAGTAGTTTTAAGCTCTTTAATTTCAGATGTATCAACAACAACAGCATTGGTGTCAACTACAATAAGTAATCAAAGTAGTTTCGATATTCAACAAAAGGGAGTCGTTTATGGCGATAATTATAATCCAACATTTGACGATAACGTAATATTTGATATTACGACCGAACTTACCTTTTTTAATGTTGAGTTATCAGGGTTGCTTATTGATAAAATTCATCACGCAAGATCATTTGTGATTGATGCCACCGATACCATTTTTAGCAAAAATATTAGATTTAGAACGGAACAAGATTATCCGTATTTTGAAAGTTTTGAAAATGGAATGGGCAAATGGGAACAACCTTTGGAGAATGAATTGGACTGGATTATTTACACAGGAGCAACCGATTCAGATGACACTGGACCAAGTAGCGCATTTGATGGCACTTATTATTTATATGTTGAATCACAAGGGAATTCAAATTTAATAGCAAATATTCAAGCAACATTCAATTTAACCGAGCTTGAATCACCAAAAATGAATTTCTATTATCACATGTTCGGTGGTTTTATGGGTGACCTTTATGTTGATGTAAAACACGGGGATACTTGGGATGAAGGAGTTTTTGAATTATTGGGGGAACAGCAAACTTCAAAAGATGAAGAATACCTTCAGGCAGCAGTTGACCTATCATCCTATGGAGGTCAGAATAACATAACAATTAGATTTAGAGCTGATGTTGGATCTTTTTCACGCTCCGATATTGCTATTGATAAAATTGAAATTGAAAATGACTTGATTGCACCTGAAATTGTATCATTAACTATGGGCGATTTGGGCGCAACTTGGGCTAAGGTTAAAATAAATACAAACGAAGGCGGATATGGTTACTTTTTAGTTTCTGATAATTTATCACTAAATCCAACGAAAGAAGAAATATTAGCTGGAATTGAAAATACCATTGAAAGTGATGTTGAAAACGTGGTAGTAATTAATAACCTTATTAAAAACACCTTATATAAAGTGTTTGTGGTTGCAAAAGATGTCAATGGAAATGTTTCTGATATAAATGAATTAACATTCACTACGCTAATTGATGGGATAACATATGATCTTGAAAATAATATTAAACTTTATCCAAATCCTAATAATGGAAGGTTTACACTTGAATTAGCTGAAGTTTCAAATGTGAATGCTGAAGTTTCAATTGTTGATGCTATGGGAAGGGTTGTTTTTTCGGAATTATTAAAAGATAACCTTAAAACTTTTGAGTTTTTTGAATATCCAAAAGGACTTTATCACATGCAAATTAAAATTGAAGAAAACCTATACGGCAAGAATTTTATTATAAAATAGAAATAAACTAAATGAAAGTCGTCTTAAAATAGATCGACAATTAATAATAAAATATAAAAAAAACCTGTGAGAATAGCCTCACAGGTTTTTTTGTGCATAAAATAGGGGTTTTTAAGGATCACATTAAAAAGTTGGGGGTTAAAATAAAATCACCTAGTATTTAATATTAAAGATGGCGATGCATGCAGATGATTTCATCTGTATAAACTTTAATTAATTCTTTGTATTTCTGCAACTTATGTTTTTCAATTCATTTGTGGTGACATTT
>JAEINW010000064.1 GCA_016342715.1 Salinivirgaceae bacterium
TTGAATCTATGCGCCTTGCAGTAAATCTTGCTTCAGCTTAAATATAGCAGAAAAATATCCTCCTGAGTAAATACAATTATTCAAATAAATAAAAAGGGAGTTGCCTTTGAAGTTACTGCCATTTTTATGGATATCCCCAAAAATTCGACATTACAAGCCGATTGTTTTATTAATGATTTTTGGTCAATTGATGAAATCAATAAAGCTTTTAATATTGAGAATTCAGATATAAGTTGGGAACACGATTTTTGGACAACATGGATAATCGTCAATCCAAACATTGACATTAAATCAATAGAATATCAATTAGAAGAATTATTACCCAAACATTTCGATAATCCAAATAGAAATTATTCTTTACAATGCTTGTCAGATGTTTATCTGCATTCATCACAAATAACAAATACTGGAGCAAAAGGAGATATTGACAATTTAAAATTTCTTATTGTGATAGCTTTTCTTATAATACTAATAGCTACAATCAATTATATAATCTTATCAACAGTAATTACATCAGCTAGAGCAAAGGAAATTTTTATAAGGAAATTATTTGGTGCTAAAAAAAAACACATCAATTTTCAATTTTTAATGGACTCTACCCTAATTGTACTAATGGTATTTCCTATAGCAATTGTTTTAATGTTAATTAGTTTGCCCTTTATAGATAAATTGTTTCAGGCTCAGATATTAATTATAAAATCAAATGTTGCGGTGTTTTTATTGATTAGTTTTTCTGCAACGCTATTGGTTGCCACTTTTTCAAGCTTCATTATACCCTTAATACTTTCTAAATTAAAACTGTTTAGCATTAATAAATCTTCAAATATAGTTGGAAGAAAAAAACACCTCTTTCAAAGATTCTTGATAATAACTCAATTAGTTATTTTTTGTTCATTCGTAACTTGTACTTTACTTGTTCGTTCTCAATATAATTATGCATTGAAGATTGACCCTGGATTTTATAATCAAAATATAATTCTTATAAATGTCTATAACAGCAAAGGCTACAAAGCATTCTTAAATATAATAGAAACTAATCCTTATGTTATTAAGACATCGGGAGCAATGTTAAAATTACCTTCAGGCGGTTCAATGGCAATTATGCTCCCCCATTCTCAAAAAGGGGATCAAAAAATAAAGGTAGAAAAATTTGATATCGATTTTGGCTATTTAGAAACGATGGGATTAAAATTAATAAAGGGTCGAGACTTTTCAAGGCAATTTGGAAATGATTTACAAAATTCATGTATTTTAAATGAGACAGCTGTCAAACAACTCGGAATAACAAAACCTATTGGTAAACAATTAGGTTATTACAATGTTATTGGTGTTGTTAAAGATTTTAACTTACATTCGATTCATAATGATATTCCTCCTTTAATGATTACATTGACTGAGGACTACATTGCACAAGCTGTAATTAGTTATAGACCTGGGAACCTGAATAACCTAATACCATTCGTAAAAGAATCATGGGAAGAAATCTTCCCTGAGAAAATTTTTGCATATTCAAGAATTGAAGATTTGGTTGAACAAATGTATTCAAATGAACAAAGATTGAGTATCATGTTCTCAATTTTTACTCTTGTGGCTTTTATTGTAGCTAGTTTTGGATTATTTGGATTAACTTTATATATAGCCCAAAGTCGCACAAAAGAAATAGGAATTAAAAAGGTTATTGGTTGTTCAGAAAGGTCAATCGTTTTTTCGTTTATAAAAGATAATATAATTAATGTTTTTATAGCAACTTTAATATCAATACCAATTACGGTTTTTCTAATGTCTGATTGGTTAAATAGTTTTTCATATAAAATTACAATAGAATGGTGGATTTATGGTACTACATTTTTATTGACAACAGTATTAATCATTATAACTGTTTTTACCCATTCATACCGTGCTGCAAAGATGAATCCTACTCTGGCTTTACGGTTGGAGTGAGGTGCTAAGTAAGTCTAACTAAATTAAACTGAAAACTGCAAAGCAATTAGTCTTTCATATTTAACTCTAGGCCATTTTAAGTATCCAAAAATTTAAGTCGCCGAAAGTGCAATTTTTTATATATAAATTAGTAATATTCTCAAATGCTCATATAATTATTATTATGAACATCTTCAAATTCAAATTTGCAACTTAAAAAATACAGGCTCACATATTTAAAGTAATAAAATGCAGCCCAGTTTTTTATATAATGCATTGCGAAGCATGTGGATACATACTACTAATTTAACATGTTTGCTTGCGACGCTTCGCATAATTGTTCCGATTCTTAGGGCGTTGCTCTAAGTTAAATTATATAAGCCTTGCAGGCTAATTTTTTTGATTATTATGGGTACTTAGTTCCACTTTACGACTTTAGTTTTCATAGTTTGTATTTGTAAAACAATATACTCCCCAGGCCTCCTTAGTAAGGAGTCCTGTCTTTCGATAGGCAGGGAGTTAGTGAGTGCTTTCAATGAAACGTGAGTGTTTATAAATTGAACAAAAAATTTCAATTTTGAAGAATGTAGTTACTCACTTCGTTCACGAGATCGCTTTGTTTTTTTCGCAATTGCTCATGAGCTTGCTGTAAATAGCAAATATTTGCTTTTCAAATTGATAGCATAAAGTTTGGTAACTTTAAAAGCGAAGCAGGCGCTTCGCTATCCATAGGAACTCACAGCACCTGCGGTGAGAATAAATTCCAATATTTTGTAGCTCTAAACTCCCTCCCTAATTTTAGGGCTGGCTGGGGAGGATAAAAAAATACTTACTTTAATTTTTATGGCTCGATTCCAATACTACAATACAGCAAATTATTTCAACAAAAGAGTTACCAAAAGGTATGTTTATTTACAAAATTGAAGCTAACAATGTGTTAATTGGTAAAGGCAAGTGGATAAAGGAATAATTCCTTTTTTTTGCAAGGCTGTTTTTAACTATAATCAATAGAAATGAAATACAACAGATTTGCTAACAGATGCAGCAGATGCTAAGCGAATGTGTCAACAAAATGCACAAGGTATAAATATATGCTCATCAATTAATTAAGAATTCGCTAAGCATCTTTTATAAATAAAATATGCTTCGGAGTCCATTGTTTGACAGTTTAAATACTTGATAGCTCTTGGCCTCATTTTCGTTAATCGTTTGCTCTAATAAAAAACTATCCTAATATTTAGAATTATTATAATTCCAATTTTTTCTATACTTCTCCACAAATTTTCCCTTAATTCGCATAAAATTTAACACATGGCTTGGTTTTATTTACTTGTTGCTGCTATCTTAGAAATTGGTTGGCCTTTTGGCTTAAAAATGTCACAGGTGTCTACTGAAAATAAGTTTTGGTGGATTTCATTTGGTGTGCTTAGCATGGCCGGAAGTGGCTATTTTTTATGGCTTTCGCAAAAAACCATACCCATGGGAACCGCCTATGCCATTTGGACAGGTATAGGAATGATTGGAGCTTTTTTATTGGGAATCATATATTTTAGCGATTCCGCCTCATTTGCCAGAATTATTTTTGCCACATTCATTGTAATTGGTGTAATTGGACTAAAACTAAGTACTTAATGGTAATATCACTCGCTCCTCTTCAAGGGTATACCGAATTTCCTTTGCGAAATGCGCTACATAAATACATTGGCGGAATTGATACCTACTACACTCCTTATTTAAAGTTTGAGAACGATGGATCGCTTCGTCAAAAATTTGTACGCGACATATTACCCGAAAACAATCAAAACATTAATGTAATACCCCAAATTCTTGTAAATAATTCTATTGATTTTTTCAAATTCCATGATTTAATAAAAAATAATGGCTATACTGAAATTAACCTGAATTTTGGCTGTCCCTATCCCATGGTAGCCAACAAACAACTCGGTTCGGGCATCTTACCATTTCCTGAAACCATCGATCGTTTATTGCATGAAATATTCGAGAAAACACAGTTAAAAGTTTCCATAAAATTTCGCTCTGGTTATCAAAGTCCTGAAGAAATTGTTCCTATTATTTCAATTTTTAACAACTATCCCATTCATGAATTAATTTATCACCCACGAATTGGAAAACAATTGTATAAAGGCAATGCCGACATTGAAACATTTAAAACTATCAGCACCCTTTCAAATCAGAAGTTAGCTTATAATGGAGATATCAACACCATTGAAAATTACCAAGTAATCTCAAAAAACATTTCATCAAATAATCATTTTATGATAGGTAGAGGTTTACTAATGAATCCATTTTTGGCTTATGAAATAAAAAATGGCATTCTGGAATTGGGTGCAAAAAAAGAAAAATTCTTTCAATTGCATTCTGATATTTTCGAACATTATTCAAATGCCCTTTCTGGGGATGCTCATGTATTAAATAAACTTATTCATCTTTGGGAATATTTCTCTCATTTATTTGAAAACCAACATAAAGTTTATAAACAAATTAAAAAATGCAAGAAATTAAGCAATTATAAGTTTCTTATAAAGGAGATATCTAACAATGAAAGTTTAGCATCCTCTAAATAATTCTAAAAAAACATTTATTTTTATCCAACTTTATTAATAAATATATGAGGCAATTTTTCTTTCTTCTTTCTTTAATTGTTTTAGTTTTTACAAAAAATAGTATAAGTCAGCAATTAGCAGACTCCATAAGCATTGAATCAACATTTAAAGGATATAAATTTTATTTTCGTGGCGAAGAAATAAAGGCTAAAAAGGTTTCAGCCATCATGGAATATAATTATGATGCTTTTGATACTTTTGAATCATCGCGCGAAGCTTTTTTCTTTGGAAATATGTTTGCAATGTTTGGAACTGGTATGATAATATTTCCTTTTGCAGCATCAGTTTCCGGATATGAAGCAAATTGGGGATATGCATTTACCGGAGCCGGTTTTATTGGAATTTCAATTCCCATATTTATTTCATATCACAAAAAAACGGCATCGGCATTACGTATTTATAATATTGGAATTCAAACAAAGAACAAACCGCAAGCCAGCTTGAAGTTTGGAGCAACAAATGCTGGCATGAGCTTAGCCCTAAAATTTTAATTGGAAATTATTTGCAATATTTTTTTAATAATTCTGCCATTTCGCTTTTCAGTTCCAGTGCTTTTTGAGTCGCTACCGTTGCAAATTTTTCAGTTTTATCGGCATAAATAATTCCACGTGACGAATTTACCAACAAGCCGCATTTTTTATTCATTCCATATTTTGCAACCTCAGCTAGACTTCCACCCTGAGCACCTACACCCGGAACCAGAAAGAAATTATTTGGAGCAAGTTTTCTAATTTTGCCTAACATACTCGCCCGAGTTGCACCTACAACAAACATAAGCTCATCGGGTGAGGCCCAAAACTGAGCTTTTTTAATTACTTGTTCATATAAGGGTGGATTACCTGTAAATTGAAAATCATCGGCTCCATAATTTGATGTTAAGCCCAATAGTATTACCCACTTTTCCTTGTGCCCTAAAAAGGGTGTTACCGAATCTTCGCCCATGTATGGAGCCACGGTAAGGGCATCAAAATCCATATCTTCAAAAAAAGCTTTTGCATACATGCTGGCCGTATTCCCTATATCGCCGCGTTTTGCATCGGCAATTAAAAATTGCTCGGGATACTTTTCGCGAATATATGCGATCGTTTTTTGCAAACTAATCCATCCTTTAACCCCATGTGCTTCATAAAATGCCAGATTTGGTTTATAAGCAATGGCATATTCTTGCGTGGCATCAACAATTTGTTTGTTGAAAGAAAAAATAGGATCTTCTTCATTTAATAAATGAGGTGGAATTTTTGTTACATCCGTATCTAATCCAACACATAGAAAACTTTGCTTTTCCGAAATTTGATCAAATAATTGATTGCTATTCATATTTTAAATAATTAACAAATGAGTACACTAAATTACATAAAAAAAGCCTCCACAACTGGAGGCTAAATATTATATAGCAGCTTCTTTTAATCTTTCAGAATTTTCGGCCAATTGTAATTTATCAATTATTTCACCGATATCTCCATCAATAATTGCCGATAAATTATACATAGTTAAATTAATTCTATGGTCGGTAACTCGCCCCTGTGGCCAGTTATAGGTTCTAATTTTTGCCGAACGGTCGCCCGATGAAACCATGGTTTTACGTTTCAATGAAATTTCAGCCATATACTTTTGATATTCCAAATTATATAAACGTGTTTTCAATTCTTTCATGGCTTTGTCAAGGTTTTTCAATTTCGATTTCTGGTCTTGACAAGTTACCACAATACCAGAAGGAAGGTGAGTTAAACGTATGGCTGAATAGGTAGTATTCACCGACTGTCCACCAGGACCCGAAGAACAATATTCATCACGCTTAATATCTTCCGTTTTCAATTCCACATCAAATTCATCAGCTTCGGGTAAAACAGCTACGGTTGCTGCTGAAGTATGCACACGGCCTTGGGTTTCGGTCTGTGGTACTCGTTGTACACGATGCACTCCAGATTCGTATTTCATTACTCCATAAACCCCATTACCACTAACATTAATAACAATTTCTTTGTATCCTCCAGAAGTTCCTTCGTTAAAATGAGTTACTTCCATTTTCCAGCCTTTGTTTTCGCAGAATTTTGTATACATTCTGTAAAGGTCACCAGCAAAAATACTAGCTTCATCACCGCCAGTACCTGCACGAATCTCCAGCACCGCATTTTTATCATCTTCCGGATCGGCTGGCAACAATAGAAGTTTTATTTCTTCTTCCATTGGAGTTACCTGGGCTTCCAATTCGTCCAACTCCATTTTTGCCATTTCACGCATTTCTTCTTCTTTCTCTTTATTTAAGATTTCGCGTGCATCGCTAATATTGCTTAAAATGTTACTGAATTTATCGTAAGCCTCAATTAAAGGCTCTAAATTTTTATATTCTTTATTTAGTTTTACAAAGCGCTTTACATCACTCATCACATCTGGATCGGAAAGTAATTGACCCACTTCATCGAAACGAATCTTTACTCCTTCAAGCCTTTCTAAAATCATATTGTCGGCCATATCTATTTTCTCCTTATCTTCTTTTAATAATAAAATTCACCAAATTCACTCTCAATAGTGAGCTTATTCGATGAGGCAGCTTCAACCCTACCTACAATTTTTGCATCCACATTGAAACTTTTTGCAATATCAATAATCGATTGTGCATCTTTTTCCGCTGTGTAAATTTCGTATCGGTGTCCCATATTAAACACTTTGTACATTTCCTTCCAATCGGTTCCCGATTGCTCGTGAATTAGTTTAAACAATGGTGGAATTTCAAACAGATTGTCTTTAATTACATGAACATTGTTCACAAAGTTCATAACTTTTGTTTGAGCTCCGCCCGAACAATGAATCATACCATGAACTGCGTTAAAATTTTCTTTTAAAATTTTAGCAACTATTGGTGCATATGTTCGTGTAGCGGATAATACAAGTTTACCAGCATCTATATTTAATTTTTCAATGTTATCGGTAAGGTTACAGTTTCCTGAATATGCTAAATCCGACGGAATTCCATTATCATAACTTTCAGGATATTTTTTTGCTAAATAATTTCCAAACACATCGTGACGAGCCGAAGTTAAACCATTGCTTCCCATGCCACCATTATATTGAGTTTCGTAGCTAGCTTGTCCCGCTGATGATAATCCTACAATTACATCGCCCGGTTTAATCTTTGTGTTATCAATAATTTGGCTTCTTTTTGCTCTGGCTGTTACCGTTGAATCAACAATAATGGTTCGAACTAAATCACCTACATCGGCAGTTTCACCTCCAGTAAATATGGTATTAACTCCCATATCTCTTAAGCCAGCTAATACCTCTTCGGTTCCATTAATAATTGCTGAAATAACTTCACCTGGAATTAAGCGTTTATTTCTTCCAATGGTTGAACTCACTAAAATATTGTCGGTAATTCCAACGCAAAGCAAATCGTCAATATTCATTATTATGGCATCTTGTGCAATGCCTTTCCAAACCGACAAATCGCCAGTTTCTTTCCAATACATGTATGCTAAAGATGATTTGGTTCCTGCACCATCGGCATGCATTAAATTACAATAAGCATCATCGCCTCCTAAATAGTCAGGAATAATTTTACAAAAAGCATTTGGAAAAATCCCTTTATCGAGGTTCTTTATTGCATTGTGAACATCGTCTTTTGAGGCTGAAACTCCTCTGGCATCGTATCGCGAACTCTGACTCATAACCTTTTGGTAAACAAAACATAAGACAGCAAATAAACCCACTGACTTTTCAAGGCGCAAAAATAGTCAAAATACTATTCAAAACCAATGGTTTTTATTTTGTGAATATTTCTTTTTGAAAAACGCAAATGGGGAGACAAGCAAAGTGATTATCTCCCCATTATAAGAATACATTTAAATTATTTCAACGCTTTCAAAGCCTGATCGCAATTAGGTTCATCAACTATTTCTGGCACTTGTTCGGTATAAATTACTTTCCCGCTTTCATCGGCTATAATTACCACTCTTGAATGAAGATTGGCTAAAGGTCCGTTTGCAATTTCTAAATTATAGTCTTTTCCAAATTTTCCAGACGCAAAATCGGAAAGTGTTATTACATTTTCTAAACCCTCAGCTCCACAAAATCGAGCTTGAGCAAAAGGTAAATCTCTAGAAATACATAACACTTTTGTGTTTTCAAGATTTCCAGCTTCTTTATTAAATCTCCTTACAGATGCGGCACAGGTACCAGTATCTAAACTAGGAAAAATATTAAGAACCAGTTTTTGTCCATTAAAATCTTTTAATGTTGCATGCGACAAATCTGATTTAACTAGATCAAAATCTTTTATCTGATCTCCAACTTTTGGTAAATCACCAATCGTTTCGATTTTATTTCCTTTTAATGTTATTTCTGCCATTTAAATTATTTTATTATTAATTATACTTCTTTACGCAATAAACAGCAATTTTTAAAAGTTGTTCTAAAATAACAATGCTTTTACAGCATAATTTTTGCTAGCTTAAATCGTAAAACTATATTTACATTAAATTAAAATTTAAAAGATGAACCTAAGCTTACGAATTTTTAAAATCTCACTCATTTTTTTTGCAGCATTGTTTGTTTTTGGTTGCTCTAAAGATGAAGAAGATAAAGATACCAGAAGTAGCGATGAGAAAATTTTAGAGTATTTAGCCGAGCATAATATTGAAGCCATAAAAGATACATCTGGGTTGTATTATTATATTGAAAGACAAGGCGATGGAACATATATGGACACAACCCAAACTACAGTATATCTATTTTACAAAGGCTATTTTACAAACGGGAGAGTTTTTGATTCTAGAACTACATCACCCTATGGTGCTGTTTTATCTGAAACGGTCAAGGGATGGCAAATTGGAATACCCTTGTTTGATAAGGGAGCAAAAGGAAAACTTTTTATCCCATCGGAACTTGGTTATGGACCCAATGATTATAATGAAATTCCTGGAAATTCGGTATTAATATTTGATATTGAAGTTGTGAAATTTTATGGAATCAAAAGCAATTTGATATTATAAAATAGCCCTAAGTACTAATTTGCATACTAACCGCAATTGTTATTGGCAAAGCCAGTTAGAACGCCATACTAAGTTATTTATGGCGTATTCTACCGAGTAATAGAGGCAGGCTATCTGACCAATTTAATAAAAAGCAAAATAAACAGATAAAAATTTTACAAAAACAAGAGGCTGCAATTTGCAGCCTCTTGTTTTTTATTTTCTTCTTTTAATCTTAGGCACATAATCACGCCCTGTTAAACCAAAGTCGGTTCTACGATTAATTTGATGACAGGTCTCCTTTTTTTCCTCAGAACTTAAACTATCGATAAAGGATGGACTTAATACATCGCCTTCATTTAAGAACTCATATTTTTTAACCTGAGCCTTACTAATTTCTTTTGGCATGGCTTCACCATAACCTTTTGAGGTCAATCGTTCCTCATCAATTCCATAAGTAATAAGGAATTTAACCACCGATTCCGCACGTTTTGCCGATAAGTCAGCATTTGCCTGATCACTACCTCTATAATCGGTATGAGATCCAATTTCAATGGTAATATTTGGGTTGTCATTTAATATCTCAACCAATGTTTCAAGAGCTACCAAAGACTCAGGTCGCAGATTCCACTTTCCAAAATCGTACATAATCCCCGGTAAATCAATACGTCTATCATCAGGAGACATTTGAATTTCCGTCCTAAACTCTTTGCTTGAAGTCATCCCCTTGGTTGTTTCCTTTGCTTTTGAGACTAAGAACCCACCCCGCTTAGCAATAATTCTATAATCAGTATTTGGTGTAAGTTTAAAAGTAAATGTTCCATCGTTTTCTGTTTTTCTAGAAACATTTGTACCGTCTGATCCAATGAGCGTAACATTAGCACCTGCAATCTCTGCTTCGGTTTGACTATTCTTTACAATACCCAATAAATTAAATTCAATTGGAGGTAACGAAAATTGATAGATATCATCACCACCACGCCCACCTGAACGGTTGCTTGAAAAATATCCCCGCTCCTTATCTGCTTCAAAAACTATTGCAAAATCATCTGCTGGCGAATTAATCGGATATTTCATATTTTCAACCGTCCAGGTTCCATCCGATTTTTCGTCTGCCATAAAAATATCCAATCCTCCCATTCCTGCGCGGCCATTTGAAGAAAAATAAAGCGACCCGTCTGCATGAATGTATGGAAACACTTCATCTCCAATAGTATTTATTTCTGAACCTAAATTTTCTGCCACTCCCCATTCTCCAGTTTTTGAAGCTCTTGTAACCTTCCACAAATCCTTTTTACCGACCCCTCCTCTCATATCTGCCACAAAAACCATTGACAACTCATCGTTGCTTATTGCCGGATGTCCTATAGTTATTGTATCTGCTAAAAAACTTTGAGCTTCAGCTTTTTTCCATTCTATACCTTCTCTATCTGAGATAAATATTTTACATATCATATTTCCGTCTTTATCTTCTCGGAAACTAGTAAAATACATGGTATTACATTTATCATTGGTTACCAAAGCTCCTTCATCAAACTCCGTATTAACTCCCTCACCTAAAGGAACAGGTTCACTCCATTTTCCTTTTCTATCAACTCGGGTTTTAAAAATATCAGAATAATATTCACCAGTAACATCGCTAATATTGTTACCTGTTCCTCCTTCTCTCGAAGAAGTAAAAAGCACTTGTTTATAATCATCTTTACCAAATGCCGGTGAATAATCGGATTGTTTCGAATTAAAATAATACATATTTATTACCTTATATCTGGTGGGGTTTTCCATCCACTCTAACGCTAAAGTACATGATTCCTTACCATTAATTCCTCTTTGGTCATCAGGAACTAAACTAATATAAGTTTCATATTCAACCAATGCTTCTTCGTATTTACCATTTGCTCGTAAAGCATTTCCGTAATATAAAATAGCAACTGGACTTTGATAATGCTTTCGAATCGCTTTTCTATACCATATTTCAGCTTGTCTGTTATCCTGAACATTTCTATAACACTCAGCAGCCATAAATGTAATTCTGGCTTTAACTTCTTTATCTTTTGCCTTTCCGTAAGCATATTTATACAAATCAATGGCTTCAAAAAACTTCCCTGAATCGTAGGCTCTGTCGGCTTTTGATGAAACATCTTTCTGGGCAAACGCACCCACTGTAACAAAAAATAAAACAATTATTATATATAATTTTTCTTTCATGGAAACATGTATTTACATAATTAAAAGGCATAATATTCATTATACACATTGCGAAAATAAATAAATTTAATCAATGAGTAAAATGAATAGCCTTCAAATAAAGCAAACTACTAAAATATATGAGTTATTGTGTAATTTAAAATTACCTGTAAAAATATGTGGGAGCTGTTTTGATAACCGTTTCGTTTTGAAAAGTTTCTTTTTTTGAAACCCGACTAAATAATCCTACCACACCATCGTATGCATCACAAACAAAATCGAAAACACTTAGGAAAATAATTGCACTCTTTATTATCATGTCGCAAATTTATCATATTTTAAAGTAAGATTCAAATGTGATTTGATGAACTAAACCATTTTTATGATTAAGACAAATTAAATAAATATTTGTTAATATTAACGCAACTATTATAGTACTAATTCAGTCCTTTTTTTATAATTTAACCTACTCAATTCAAAAAACTTTAAATATGAAAAAGATCATTCTAGTTTTATTCATCACAACTTTTATCGGGAGTGCATATTCACAATCTCTTCCAAAAGATGTAGAGAAAGTATATAAAGCGGCCGAAAAAATGCAATCGAAAAAAGAATTCAACAAGTCGGTTGAATTGTATAAAGAGGTTTTACAAAGTGTCCCCGATCATTACCAAAGCCTTGAAAATATTGGCGATATAGAAATGAAACTTCGGGCAAAACCTAATTACACTCAAGCCTTTGAAAACTATCAGAAAGCTCTTGATATTGTAAACAGTGCCTTATCATCAGCTGAAAAGAGAAAAGTTAAAAAATATTTAAGCGCTGAAAAAGACCGTATTACACCCAAATGCAACAAAGCAAAATCATTTGTAAAAGACTTTGATAAAGCAAAGGAGAATCATGAAAAAGGAAAAAGATTAATGGATGACGAAGATTTAAACTAATAAAGCAAATAGCAGTTATTACTGATAATTGCTATTTTTGCATTTGATGGTTGAAACTCCTATTTATATTGATGTTATTATGCCTCTTCCTGTAAGAGGTTTTTTTACGTACGAAATCCCCTCACATTTAGCATCCGCTATTGAAATTGGTAAACGTGCACTGGTTCAGTTTGGAAGTAAAAAAATATATACGGCGGTTATTATTAAAACCCATTCCTCTAAGCCCGAAAATTATGAAACCAAAGCAATTATTGATGTTCTTGATGAAACACCCTCTTTAAATAAATTTCAATTACGTTTATGGGAATGGTGTGCCGACTATTATTTAAGCCCCATTGGGGATTTTTACAAAGCTGCCGTTCCTTCTGGTTTAAGGCTTGAAAGCGAGACACAAATTTTACCTTTGGAAAACGTAGACTTAACAAACATTTCAGAAGTTGAACAAGCAATTTTAGTTGAGTTAAGAAAAAACGAACACCTTACTATTAGCGAAGTTTCAAAAATTGCAAGTAATAAAAATCCCTTAAAAATTATTAGCCATCTTATTGAAAAAAAGCTTATTGTTGTTCAAGAAGAAATTAGAAAAAAATACAAACCCAAAACTCAAAAATACATTCAGCTTGCCAAGCGTATTAATTCAGAAGATAAAATTATTAAATCGTCAGAAATACTAAATCGCTCACCCAAACAAAAACAAATATTTGAAAAATTTATTGAGCTGATTCAAATTGATAAAGCTTTGGAGGGAAATTATATATCAAAGCAAAAATTATTAGATGAATCGGAATTGTCGTATGCCATACTAAAAGGTATATTAGAAAAGAATATACTATCTGAATTTGAATTAGAAATTGGAAGAATTCAGAATACGCCAAATACTATTTTAGCAAAAAAAGCGCTGAACATTAATCAAACGAAAGCACTTTCTGAAATAAAAAGCCAATTTGAAAAAACAGAAACTGTTCTTTTACATGGTGTTACTTCAAGCGGTAAAACAGAAATTTATATCCATTTAATTGAAGATGCCATAAAAAAAGGCCAACAAGTATTGTATTTATTGCCTGAAATTGCGCTTACTTCACAAATAATTCATCGCTTAAAAGCCGTTTTTGGCGAAAAAGTGGGAGTTTATCATTCAAAATTCTCCGATGCTGAACGGGTTGAGATTTGGAATAGTATTAGTTCAAACGATTCAAGCAGCTATCAAATAATTTTAGGAGTTCGCTCATCCATATTTTTACCATTCTCGAATTTAGGTCTTATCATTGTCGACGAAGAACACGAAAATACCTATAAACAATTCGACCCATCGCCACGCTACAATGCCCGCGATTTATCGGTGGTATTAGCCAGTTTGCATAAAGCAAAAGTTTTGTTGGGAACAGCCACTCCAAGTATTGAAAGTTATTACAATGCAAAAACCGGCAGATATGGTTTGGTTGAACTTATGCAAAGGCATCAAGACATTAAAATGCCCGAAATAATAGTGGCCGATGTTAAAAAAGCTTATAAGAAAAAGCAAATGCAATCGCATTTTACTCCTGAATTAATGCAACAAATTCAGGAAGCGCTAAATAACAAAGAGCAGATTATTCTTTTTCAAAACCGCCGCGGATTCAGTCCTTACTTGGAATGTGGCAATTGTGGATGGGTTCCCACGTGTAAATGGTGCGATGTAAGTTTAACCTATCATAAAGCAATAAATAAATTGGTGTGCCATTATTGCGGCTACAGCATAAACTCAGTAAGCAGCTGCGGAAAATGCAATCATGATCATATGGGAACTAAAGGTTTTGGTACTGAAAAGGTGGAAGACGAAATTTCTATTATTTTCCCTGAGGCAAAAGTGGCTCGACTCGATTTGGACTCTACCAGAGGAAAACATGGTCACGAAATTATTATTAATGATTTTCAGAATCAACACATTGATATTTTAATAGGAACACAAATGGTTTCAAAAGGCTTGGATTTTGATCATGTAAATGTGGTTGGAATTTTAAATGCCGACAATATGTTAAAATTTCCTGATTTTAGAGCTTACGAACGCAGCTATCAATTAATGGCACAAGTGAGTGGCCGCGCCGGACGAAAAAATAAGCAAGGGAAAGTTATTATTCAAACCTACGATACTGAAAATGTAATTATAAATCAGGTTATCCATAATAATTATGCTCAAATGTTTGAATATCAATTGGTAGAACGGAAAAACTTTTTTTATCCGCCCTACAGCCGATTAATAAAACTTACCGTAAAACATCGTGATAAAAACAAATTAAATAAAGGAGCCTTTACTTTAACACAAGCACTGCAAAAAGTTGGAGGATGTAAAATTCTTGGACCAACCACTCCGTCAATTATTCGTATTCAAAATCAATACGTCAAAAATATTTTAATTAAACTTCATAAAGGACCTGAAATTACTAGCATAAAAAGAACCATTCAGTCTACTATAAATATATTTGGAGAACAGCCTGAATTTAAAAGTATTCAGGTTGTGATTGATGTAGATCCCCAATAAAATAGGTCATTTTATTTTTTCACGCAAGGTTTTTCTATCAATACCTAGTATTTCTGCTGCCTGCGTTTTATTCCCATCAACCGAGGCTAACACATTAACTATGTGTTCCTTTTCAATTTCAGCCAAGGTTTTGTTTAAATTTTTGCCGTTTTGAACGGAATATTTCATAGTTTTTGGTAATTCGGCAATATCAATTACTTGATTATCTGTCATTATTACCAAACGTTGAATAATATTTTCCAGCTCACGAACATTGCCTGGCCATGAGTAAGCCTTAAATACTTTTATAAGCTCATCGGTAAAAACAGGAGCCGTTTTCATGGATTCATCGGCATATTTTTTGGCAAAATAATTCATTAATAAAGGAATGTCATCTAAGCGATCTCTTAAGGGAGGAATATGAATTGGAATAATATTTAAGCGATAATATAAATCCTCTCTAAATGTTCCCTTTTCAACCAAAGTCAACAAATCCAAATTGGTAGCTGCTATGATTCGCAAATCAATTTTTTGAGATTTATTTGCGCCAATCATATTCACCTCTTTTTCTTGCAAAACCCTAAGTAGTTTTGCTTGCATAGAAAGTGATGTGTTACTAATTTCATCTAAAAAGATAGTTCCTCCATCGGCCGCTTGAAAAAAACCACCCCGAGTTTCATTGGCGCCTGTAAATGCACCTTTTACATATCCAAACAATTCGCTTTCCAACAAAGTTTCTGGTATTCCGCCACAATTGACAGCAACAAATGGCAACGACACTTGTGCGCTATTATAATGAATGGCTCTTGCAACCAATTCTTTTCCTGTTCCAGTTTCTCCGGTAAGTAATATAGTTGCTTTTAATTTTGATGCCTTTGAAATGGCTTTAAATACTTTAATAATTTCTTTTGATCCACCAATTATTCCAGTATCCAGCACCTCTGTTTTTTGCCGAGGTTTGTTTGCTTCCATTCTATCGTTTCTTTTCTTTAAAGATTTTTCAACCGCAGAAAATAACTCTTCGGTGGTAAACGATTTTATAAGAAATTCGTCGGCTCCAAGCTTAACCGATTCAATGGCATTCTCAATAGACGGATGGCCTGTAATAACCAGTACTTCGGTATTTGAATAATTTTCTCTCACATGCCTTACCAATTCCATACCATTTACATGAGGCATTTTTAAATCGGTAATCACCAAATCAACAGTAGTTTTTTCAAGAAAACTTATGGCATCAATAACATTAGATAAGGTGTAAACAATATTCCCTTTTGACGATAAATTTCTTCGAACGATTTCTAACATATTATCAGAATCGTCAACAACAAGTATTTGTGGTTTAGCTTTCATTATAAATTGGATATATAATTTCAAAACGTGTTCCTACGCCCAAATTGCTTTCTACTTTTATTTCCCCATTAAATGATGACACAATCCCATGAACCACTGATAATCCTAAGCCTGTATTTGTTTCAGAATCTTTAAGTGAAAAAAATGGGTTAAATATTTTTTGTAAATAGTCTTCTGAAATACCTATTCCCGTATCTTGAACCACCACCACCACATGATTAGATCGTGTTTTTGTTTGCAAAATTAGTTTGCCCCCATTGGGCATGGCTTGAATAGCATTCACACACAAATTTACAATTACTTGATGCATTTGAACCGGATTTGCCAAAATATTGGGAATATCCTTCTCAAGCATTCGAATAATTTCAACGCTCTCTTTCTGACAACGCGACTCTAACAAATATAAGCCATCGTTAATTATGCTATTTAAATTAACGTTTTGACTGGGTTTTTCTTCATATTTAGAAAAAACCATAAGCTTTCTTATAACTTCACGCGCATGAATGGAGGCATTTACTATTTTATCTAGATCCTGATTGCTTTGTTCTGAAAGATCATCGCCTGATTTAATTAATTGAGCAAAACCTAAAATTGAGCCTAGCGGTTCATTTAATTCATGTGCAATTCCTGCAGTAAGCTCACCAATGGTAACCAATCGGTCGGCATGAATTAGTTTCGATTCCAATATCTTTTTTGCCTCTCGGTCTTCGTGTCTTTCAATAATTAAGGTCAATTTCTTTACAATACTATTTATTAAGGCTCTTTCTTCTTTTAAAAAAGGTCCTTCATCTCTTTTGGGTCTGTTTTCTTTATATAATATTTCAACAAAACCTCTTTCTGTATTGCTTATGAAAATTGAAGCCCTTTGTTTTAAATTACTGGGCACATAATTCTGCGAGTAATATGATTTATTGTCTAAATAAATTCTGGCACAAGTAATTTCAGGATATTGCCATCCCGCAGGTAATATCTCTAATATATCAGAAAAAATTTCAGATATCGGCGAATTAAGTTTTACATAGGCAATTTCAGAAATATTATATAAACACTCTAATTCCTTAATTCGCTCCTTTAATGAAGCTTTTATTTCGTCAATATTTTGTGCTGTAGTCATTTTATTAAATTGAACTTCAATTTAATAAAGAAAATCCGCATTCACATCCATTAAGGATGTGTTATACGGATTAATTCTTAATAGTAATTAAACCAAACAACAAATTACTACTTATACTCTTCGCAATGCCAAATTGCTGATGTGTTATTCCTTATTTTGCAATTAGCTCTTTCATCGCAATTTACACATAATGCGGTATAATTTTGAACGTCAGATTTTGTTTCCTTTTCTGACTTTTCTTCCTTAGAGGATACCTCTTTTATTAAAAATTCTGCTTTCATATTTTTCGTTTGGCAATGAATATTCAAGTTAGATGCCAAAAATTATAAAAACGAAACAAATAAGCTTATTCGATTGTTATTCTGAGTATTAAGAGTTTTTACAACGCACGAATTATAATCAATAAAAATCATTTTTTGGGATATTTTGATCCACTGGGGAATTATTACCCGCGTTTTTATAAGTAAAAAATGTGGTGATTTGATTATGTAAACCTATAAATTGTATTGTTATGAAAAGTGAATTTACATCTGCATCGACAAGGTTTGACGAATTAAAATCATCGCCAGATTTTTTAAATTTCGTTTTAGATAATATAAATAATTGCGTGCTTATGCTTAATAGCGAAATGGAACTTCAGGCATTTAACAATCCATTTAAAACTATATTTACAAATATGGCAGGCGAAGATTTACTTTATGTTAGGTGTGGTGAAGCCCTTGGTTGCGCCTATACAGTTGAAGAACAAAAAGACTGTGGAAAAACTTCAAAATGTTCAAGTTGTGAATTGCGAAAAAATGCATTAATCAGTTATACCACCAAAAAACCCATGTACCGCAAACGCTTAGAAAGAGAATTCTATAAATTTCTAGGCGCAAAAGAAACCAGACTTTTGGAGTATTCCATTAAGCCCGTTTACCTTTCAAATCATTACTACTTGTTAGTAATTATAAACGATATAACATTTACCCAATTAAAACCAAGTATTGAATCAAAAAACTAAAAGAAAGGGTTTTTACAAAATATGCAAAGAGCGAAAAGTTTAAACAATATTATAAACTTTTCGCTCTTTGGGCAGAATAATTGCTCCTAAATAGATATCTCCTTTTTATAAATTTAAAAATTACTTCGCATTTGATCGATCTCCTGGAAATAAAATATAAGTCCCCAAAACAATTTCTGTAATATATTTTGTTTGCTTGTTTTTATCTTCATATTGTCTATAAACAATGCGCCCTTCGAGAGCAATTTCATTTCCCTTTTTCAAATGTTTTTCGGCAATTTCAGCTTGTTTTCCCCAGGCTACCACATTGTGCCATTGAGTTATTTCCTTAGCATCATTACTTCCATTTTTATAAATTTCGTTCGTTGCTAAAGAAAACTTTGCCATTTTTTTACCACTCTCAAAAGTTTTTACTTCTGGATTCATTCCTAAGTTTCCCACCAATTGTACTCTGTTCCTTAAAGTTGTCATAATACATCTTTTTAGTTAATAAATATTTGTTGATGCAAATTTGGGAGCAGCTGGCAAAATAATTCGGTTAATAATTATTTATAGTTATTTAATATTCGTTTGTAAGTGTTTATAATTGATTATATATTTGTTATTCAAACAATTAAATTATATTGAAATGGAATCAGATAGACGATGCCCTGTTTGCAATGATAAAATAATTGGAAGAATTGACAAGAAATTTTGCTCAGACCAATGCAGAAATAGTTACAATAATGAGAGGTATAGCCTAAATAATCCAAAGGTTCAAAAAATAAACAGATCATTGAAAAAGAATTATTCCATTTTAACCGCTCTAAATAAAACAGGCAAAACAAAAGTTAAAAGATCAAAATTGCTTCAAGAAGGATTTGATTTTTCTTATTTCACGAGTATTTACACCACGCAAAAAGGTAGCACCTATTACCTGTGTTATGATCAGGGATACCTTACTATTGAAGATGAATTCTATCTTTTAATTCGCTGGGAAGATAATTAAGATAATACATACTGGGTTATTTAAACAAGTAGATATTTAAGCTTAAATAATTGACTTGAAAAATATTTCAAAATAGGAGTTTCATTAATAATAAACTTAAAACCTGCAAATTGTAACCTTTAACCAGATTGGCAAACTCTTTTTAACTATGTATAACCATAAAACTAAAAAATAGTAGTTTTTCAAACTATAAAAAAAAGTAATTTAATCCTACGAAGGCTTATTCAATAAAATAATAAAACCCTCCTAGGATTTAACAAATTATTATTTCCCAAAATTAAGGTTAGTTGGTTTTTTAAGCATCTCTTGCTCTTTTGTAAGTTTTGTTTTTAGTTTATCCACAACTTCAAAAGATAAATTATCAAACCAAACTTTTCCTGTTCCATTTAACATTATTCCAAAATTCAAGGTGCTGCTTTCCTCTGGAACATCAAGAATTATTTCATATTTCTTCCAATCTTTATCTCCTTTTATTGGTCGATCGTACATATTATCAAAGCTCAATAGCTTTTTTGTTTGCTTGGCATCAACTCTTAACCACATTCCTGCCCAAGCAGTTACATTTTCTGCTTTTACATAGCCCGTCATTTTTATTCGTTTACCCAGATAATCTTCAGCACTACAAGTTTGCATCAATGTTCCAAATCCTTCTATTTTCTTATCTTTTGATTCAAGAAATGCACTGCTACTTCCTGTTTTGTATATTGAATAATCTAGTCCAAAAGAATAACTATTCGGTTTGTTGCCAGCAATAAACCAGCCATCTATAGCTTGAGCATTTAAATGAGTGTTTGTTAAAAAAATTCCTATGCTTATAAATACTACAATTAATGATAATAGGGATACTTTTTTCATTGTGTTTGTTTTTAAATTAAATAATAGAATTTTAAATTTTAATAATTTTTCAAATGTTGTGATATTTTTGAAAAAATTACGATAGCTAGTATAATGAAGACTTTTTAATGAATTATTAAGATCATAATTTAAACTAGAAAAAATTACTTTAACCGTATGACTTCTGGGCTCAACCTCAGCACATTCAATTCTTTGAATGGTTCTTAAACTTAAATTACATTTTTCTGCTAATTCAACCTGCGTTAAATTATTTGCTAATCGTAATTTTAAAATTTTCTTTCCTAGGTTCGGTTGCTTCATCATTGATTAATTCTTTACAATAATAGGTCTCGCTTAAAAACAAAACAAAAAATTTACTTGAATTTTATATGTCATTTATACGTCATTCTTGCAATTAACTAATAACAAGTAACATAAAAGATGATGGAATTACACTTTATATAATCTCATTGCATAAACTAAGCATAAAATTACATCAAAAAAAGCCCAGAGCTAAGCTCTGGACTATATAAAATTAACCTAAAAGGTTAGAATTATTTCTTTCCAATTGACCAACCATCTTTTAAGGTTACTGTTCTATTAAAAACAATATCATCTGGTGTTGAATTTTTATCGACACAAAAATACCCTTGACGCTGAAACTGAACCGTTTCGTAAGGTTTTAAATTTTTAATGGCTGGTTCGGCCATACCGCCTTCAACAATTTTTAAAGAATCCGGATTTAAAAAAGTTTTAAAATCCTCATCTTGTCCATCGGGGGCTTCGTGATTAAACAAACGATCGTATTGTTTAACTTTTACAGGAACAGCATGTTTAGCCGATACCCAATGTAAAGTACCTTTTACTTTACGCTGACTGGCTTCAGTGCCACTACCACTTTTTGAGTCGGCATCGTAAGTACAATGAATTTCTGTAATATTTCCATCGGCATCTTTAACAACACTTTCTCCTTTAATTATGTATGCCCCCTTTAAACGCACCTCTTTATCAAGAGATAAGCGGAAGAATTTTTTTGGTGCATCTTCCATAAAGTCGTTTCGTTCAATATAAATCTCTCGACTAAAAGGTATTTCTCGGGTTCCACGGCTTTCATCCTCAGGATTATTATCAACCGTCATAAGCTCCTCTTTATCTTCAGGATAATTTGTAATAAGCAATTTAACAGGATCCAAAACTGTCATTAAACGATCGGCTTTTTTATTTAAATCTTCGCGTACGCAAAACTCCAACAATGAAACATCAATTACATTGTTGCGTTTGGCAATCCCAATTTTATCGGCAAAAACACGAATTGCTTCAGCAGTAAAACCCCTGCGGCGCATTCCTGAAACAGTTGGCATACGAGGATCGTCCCAAGCATCCACATAATTATTTTCAACCAACTCTAACAGTTTTCGCTTGCTCATTACTGTGTAACTCAAATTTAAACGAGCAAATTCGGTTTGTTCAGGTCTGTAATCAGTATCAATCAAATTATCTAAATACCAATTATATAAGGGACGGTGGTTTTCAAATTCCAATGTACATAACGAATGAGTAATACCTTCAATATAATCCGATTGTCCATGGGTAAAATCGTACATAGGATAAATGCACCATTTATTCCCTGTTCTATGGTGTTCTAAATGAAGAATACGATACATAATTGGATCGCGCATATGCATATTTGTTGAAGCCATATCGCCTTTTGCGCGAAGAATTTTTTCGCCGTCGGCAAATTCACCAGCCTTCATTCGGCGAAATAAATCAATATTTTCTTCTGTTGTGCGATTTCTAAATGGGCTTTCTTTTCCAGGAACTGTTGGAGTCCCTTTTTGAGAAGCTATTTCTTCCGACTTTTGATCATCGACATAGGCTTTTCCAGCCAAAATCATTTTCTCAGCCCAAGCATACAACTGATCAAAATAATCTGATGCATAATGCACATCGCCAAACCACTGAAAACCTAACCATTTAACATCTTCCATTATAGAGTCAACATACTCCACATCTTCTTTCACAGGGTTGGTATCATCAAAACGCAAATTACATTTGCCATTGTATTTTTTTGCTAAACCAAAATTTAAACAGATCGATTTTGCATGACCAATATGTAAATATCCATTGGGTTCAGGTGGAAAACGTGTATGAATTCTTCCTTCGTTTTTCCCATTTTTTATATCCTCTTCAATCTTTAATTCAATAAAATTTAAAGATTTTTTACTCTCTTCAATAGTCGATTTATCTGTCATAATCTAAATTAAATAGCATTTGAGTTAGCCCATTATATACTTTATAAAAAAAATAATAGTTTGCAAAAATACAAGTATTTCAACGATTAAAAATAATTTAAACCAATAAAGTGCAATTATTTTTAGCTTAACAAAACTAATATTGAGTTTAATTATTTCATATATTGCCACACAAAATATTTTTTAGCATGGGAATAATTGAAATAGAAGGCATGGAATTTTACTCATACCATGGCTGTTTTACTGAAGAGCAAATTGTTGGGAATAAATTTATGGTTGATTTACGATTAGAAGCCGATTGTAGCAAAGCCGAAATTTCTGACCACATAAACGATGCGGTAAATTATCAGATAGCTTATCAGATAATAAAAGAAGAAATGGCTAAGAAATCGCACCTTTTAGAAAACATTGCCTACAGAATTTTGCAACATTTGTTTAAAAAACTTGTTCAAATTGATAGAGCAAGAGTAAAAGTTTGCAAAGTAAACCCGCCTTTAGGTGGGAAGATACAGCATGTTAGCGTTACTTTAGAAAAACACAAAACAGACTTTCAATAAATTAAATAATATTTTTGCAATAAATTTGATTGTATAGAAAATAATTTTATAAATTTGCAGCTCAATTTTTTGGTCTCGTGGCCGAGTGGCTAGGCACCGGTCTGCAAAACCGGCTACAGCGGTTCGAATCCGCTCGAGACCTCAAGAGTTTAGGCTCTTAATAAAAAAAAAGGGGGGATGTAAAAACCCAAATAAAATTTATTGTTAACTAAAAAATTTGAATTATGTCTGACATTGCATCAAGAGTTAAAGCAATAATCGTTGACAAATTAGGTGTTGATGAAAATGAAGTTACTCCAGAAGCTAGTTTTACAAATGATTTGGGAGCTGACTCTCTTGACACTGTAGAATTAATTATGGAATTCGAAAAAGAATTCAACATTGCTATACCTGACGATCAAGCAGAAAAAATTTCTAGCGTAGGTGAAGCTGTTGCACATATTACGGAAAACGTGAAGTAATTTACTGACTGTTTTTTTACTTGAGTTTTAAATTTAGATACAGATATGGAATTAAAAAGAGTTGTAGTTACAGGAATAGGAACTATTAATCCCGTTGGCAAAAATCTTGCAGAAACTTGGGAAAGTTTTAAAAATGGAGTTAGCGGTTCCGATAAAATTACACGTTTCGATGCGTCTAAATTTAAGACTCGATTTGCATGTGAAGTAAAAAATTATGATCCTTCTGTATATTTTGAACGTAAAGAAGCCCGAAAAATGGACTTGTACGCTCAATTTGCATTAATAGCAGCTGCTGAAGCAATTGCAGATGCAAAACTTGAAGATGAAGGTATTGACAAAGATAGAGTTGGTGTAATTTGGGCATCAGGAATTGGAGGTTTAATTACCTTTCAAGAGGAATGCATTAATTATGCGAGTGGTGATGGAACCCCACGCTTTAATCCATTCTTTATTCCTAAAATGATTTCGGACATTGCTGCCGGCCAAATTTCAATTAAGTACGGATTTCACGGTCCAAATTTTGGAACTGTTTCAGCGTGTGCTTCTTCTACAAACGCAATTATTGATGCGCTAAACTATATTCGTTTAGGCAAGGCTGATGTTTTTGTAACAGGAGGATCTGAAGCTTCTATTGCAGCTGCTGGTATTGGTGGTTTTAATTCAATGCAAGCAATTTCAACAAATAACGATGAATATAAAACAGCTTCTCGTCCATTCTGTAATACACGTGATGGTTTTG
>JAEINW010000065.1 GCA_016342715.1 Salinivirgaceae bacterium
AAGTGGCAGCCTTTGACCGGAATCAGTGGCAGCATATCATCGGAATGAGTGGCAGGGTTTGCTCCGGATTATCCACACAAAATGTACGATAAAATAAAATCGACAAGAATTGTAATTATCGAAGATGGGGATACTATAAGAATTCCAAATAAATAACTGGGAATTTTATCTATTATGCAGGGTTGTTTGCTTTTTAATTTTAAGGATAACAAGTTGGGAGCCTAAGACACCTACTATTCAGCTGAACGCTACCTAAGAAACTTTAATGCTTATATTATTTGTGACTATAGTATCGGTTAGTATATGAAAAGTAAGCGATTTCAAAGCAGTAATCTTTCAACTTACAAGAAAGTTTAAACTGGCTACAAACCTTGATGTTACTACTATCTCACTTATTCTTTTTGTACATTGTTGTGCCTTCGGCATTTTAATCAAATATTTAGAACACATTCAGTTTATATTTATAAATATTTTATTGGTTGCCTTTCTTAACATATTGTTCTATGAACTTCCCATTATTTAAACTCAATGCTTTATCATTTAATAAAACAATTTCATATTCATAGTCGCCAATAGAAGTGTTTCCGTTACCAATACTTTCTTCTGTTAGAATTAAATTATTTCCTTCCATACGCCATTTTCTATAAAGTAAAGTTTCCATATTATCCGAACGTGCAGTACCATCTTTAAACAAAGTGAAATGAAGTTTACTTTCAGAAGTATCTAACCAAGAACCTATTAATTGTTTTTCTTTAATCTCAAAATTAGTATGTTCCAGTTCTATTAAATTACCATCAACATCATACCCTTTCATGTTTGCCAAAATATTAAACTTAAACATTCCAGTAAACACAATCCAAAATAATATGAATAAAATAGTTGAAAATAACTTGTTTTTAGTTGTTCGTACTTTTTTTAATAAAAAAAATGTTACAAAAGTAAGAATTAAGATGACAGGATAAATAATAAAAACATCAACTCTTATTATAGCGCCTATTTCATTTATTGCCCACGCTTTAACGTACCATTCATAAAAGAATGTTAATAGAAAAAAAGTTATTAAACTTATAACTGTTGCAAATTTATTATTTTTCATTATGTTCTGTTTTAATTTTGCAGATGCACAACAAGATATAAAACACAAGTATGAAGAAATTAAACAAAAAACCGACAAAGCCACCATCTAATTAATTAATAATTAGGTGCATGTTTTCTTAGGTATCTTGCTTCTCTCTACTTGCTACTATCTTTTAATTACCCCTTGTATTTATGGGCTACAAAACCCTATTTGGAACCTCTTCTCCTGCAATAAAAGCCATAATATTATCAGCAGCACATTTGGCTGTTTCAATGCGTGTTTCAATGGTTCCGGTTGCAATATGTGGTGTTAAAACAACATTGTCAAAACCGAATAGTTTTTCGTGTATTTTTGGTTCTTCTTCAAAAACATCGATTCCTGCTCCTGCAATTTCACGATTTTCAAGAGCATTTGCTAAAGCTTTTTCGTCAATTACCGGTCCGCGGGCGGTATTTATTATATAGGCAGAGTTTTTCATTAGTTGAAACTCTTTGGTGCATATCATGTGCTTTGTTTCTGCAGTTAATGGCACATGAAGTGAAACCACGTCGGAGCTCCTTAATAAATCATCAAGCGCTACCCAAACCGTATTTAATTCCTGTTCTTCTGTTTCACTTTTTTGATTTCTGCTGTAATACAATACATTCATGCCAAAAGCCTGAGCTAATTTTGCAGTGGCCTGACCAATTTTACCCAATCCAATAATTCCCAGAGTTTTTTCATTTAATGTATTTCCTAAATTGCTCATTACTTTCCAGTCAGCTACTTTGCCTTCGCGTAGTTTCCTATCCATTTCCGAAATTCGGCGCATTACAGCCAATATTAAGCCCATGGAATGTTCTGCTGTTGGTAAAGTAACCGGATCGGGAGTATTGCTTACAATAACGCCTCGTTCTTTTGCATAATTAAGGTCAATATTGTTGTATCCTACACCAAAATTTGATATCATCTTAAGGTTAGGTGCTACTTCCATCAATTCTTTGGGAACAGGAGAATTAAATAACGATAATAAAATGTCGGTGTCTTTTATATGCTCTTTTTGTTCTTCAAAAGTAAAACCACCAGTTTCGGGCATTATCACTTCGTGGTTTTCTAATAAATCTCTTAATCCTTCTGTGGGTATGTATTGCGTAATTAGAATTTTCATGTGTTTTCAGCTTAAATTATTCAAATAAAAATATGACTTTGCAAATTTCGAAAAGTTATGATTTGAAACAACAATAAAATGTAATTATTATTTGTAATTTTAGTTTTTTTATTATTATGAAATATTTAATTCAAATTCTGCTTTTTGTTGTAATATTTTCTTCTTGCAAAAAAGAAGAAGAATCGTCTGAAATAATTCTGACAAGCACCGAATTTGTTGAATTTGGCACCTGCTTTTTAGAATATAGAATTGACTCTTCTGAAGTTGTTATTACAGATTCTTTAAGCTATGTAGCTTTTGAAAAAGCCTTAAAAAACAATTGGGATTTAAGCGGATCATGTAACAACGCACATTTACCAACTGTTGATTTTAAAAAGGCTCTGCTTGTTGGAAAACTTACCAAAACAACTTGTACTAATAATACATATACCCGACAAATAGTTTTCAATTCCAATTTACAAAAATATATTTACAGAATTACCTTAAAACACTCTAAAAATTGCGGCAACCTTGCCGAATCATCATTTAATTGGGCCATTGTGCCAAAAATGGGAAGTACTAATAAATTTATCTTTGAAATAAGTGAAATAATTGAAGAATAGATTTTCGTTTTTTTGTTTTCTTTTTGCGCTGTTCCCAAGGCACAAAATTTTCTCTATATTTTTTTCTTTCACTATCGCTTATTCCAAAACAAGTGAATTCATTTGATTTATTTTCTTTAGATCCTTTTACTTTCTTTTCACAACCAAATAAAATATTTACTCCGAGTCTAAGGTTTACATTTCTGGTATCTAAAGGTTTGGGTATAAATAACAAATTATCGGAAACCACATAAAATTGAGCGCCTCTTTTTCCAATATAAATGCCAGCACCCAGATTATTTAAACTGTAATTTTGAAAAGAATAACTTGCCGCCAATCCAAACCAGGGTTTAGGATTAAATTGACCCATTAAAGTTAATGAAGTCATTATTTTTCTTCGATGAATGCTTGTTTGAGCAATCGCTCCAGAGCTAAAACGTTCGTTAATTTTATAATTTGCCCCGGCCATTAATTTTGGTGACAAAAAAGTAACATATTTATCCTGATTGTTTGTCAGGTTTAAAGCATTTATAATAGTGTCGCCCAAATTTTTAAAAAACGAATCACTTGAAGCGTCAAGGAATCCATCAAAAAAGAACTCACCGCTAGCATTTAGATTAGACAAATTGCTTTTCCATCTTATAAATCCCAAATCAATTATCGAGGCAGAAAGTTCAACTTTTCTTGAATATTTGTGAATAACACCCAAGTCAATAGCAAAACCAGGATTTTTTCGGTTTAATGCCAATTGAACGGGAGACATGGCATCGTTATATGAAATACCATTAAAGCGATTATCTAAAATATCAACTGTAACAGGTAGTGACATGCGTAAATTTAACTCCCCCGTAAAATCAAGGTTGTAGGTTGTTTCGTCGGAATCGATATTAAAATCAAGGGTTTTTGTGCTAATATTTAATTTCCCGAATAGTAACTTTCCTTTTACACCAAAAGTTGTTTTTTTATTTAGTTCGTGCGACCATCCTAAAGCATATTCTCTATAATGATTAAATGAAATACCGCTGCCCGTTATTCCTACCTTTTCTCCCACAAATTGAGCATTTCCATCAAGTAACAGTAATATAGTTTTTTTAGGGTAAGTAAATAAAAAATTATTTTTTTCGGTAATTGTAAAATAGAATGAGTTTTCTTCTTTTCGATAAGCCAAAGCAAATAGTTGCAGATGCAATTCAGTTGAAATGCTATTTCTACTATGCAAACGCTTAATTAGTCCAGTGACATTTGGCTCATAAGAAGTGTTTGTAGGTGTAAAAATTTGATTGTATGAAAAGCTACTATTAGCGTAATTAAAATGTATAGAAGATAAAACGGGAATTCCAACATACCATTTGCAAGTTAAGGGAGTTGCAGGATTCATTAAATTACTTTGAGGTAAGTCGTGCAATAAAAAAAGGGTGTTATTTTGTTGGGTAAAACAATTTAACGATAAAAAAATAAAAAAAAGAAGAGATATTTTATTCATCCTTTTTGAAAGGGGTTAAATTGAGTTTAATTCTTGCTGCAACTTGAATTTCAAGCTTTAAACTATCATTATATTTTGTATTCACTTCTTTATAGCTTGGAATTGTAAGGCTTGTTGTTATTTTTAATTCATCAGTATCTAGAATGTTAAATATTCTATCCGGATTTTCATATGTAGTTTTATTAGTAGAAAATATAGTGCTTGTTATATTTCCTGAATCATCAAGTTCTGGTCCGCTTATTTGAAATGGGTTATCATATAAGGAGTCTAAAGTTGTTCCTTGGTTCATAAAATAAACCTGTACTACCACTTTGCCAGGGATTCCACTTGTTACGTTAGTTTTTACCAAAAAACTTTTAATAAGATCTAAATCCTCTTTATTTTGATCGAAGCTAAAAGGTATAGAATTATCAGTAGAAATATTTTCAGGTAAATAATAATACCGATCATTGTAATTAAAAATAGTATCACTAATAGCATCAAAATCGTTCAAAAGTGTATCATTAATGGGTTTGAGGTCTGTGGAGGAACTGTAATTTGAAAACGCTACAGGTTGAGAGCCAATAGGAAAGGCAAATTCCGGTTGAAAGCTAATGTTTTCTATGCTTATGTCTGCTGCATTTTCGTTGATGCAAGACAATAAAGAAATAAATGCTACAAATGCTGCGACTCTTAACTTCATTGGGCAAAGTAATTTTATACTTAACTAAATTTACAAAAACTTATTTGCTATTGTATTCATTTAGATGAAAATATGCTAGTAAGTTGCATTTAATATTATTGAACATTCAATTGGAATTACAGAATACTTTTAAAGAAAAAAGGCTAAAGTCACCGGGAGGTATCCTTTAGCCTTGCTGATTTAGCCCAAATATATTATTTATTCTGCTTGTCTTTTACTCAGTTTGACTGAAATCCGAGTTTATTATGATTAAAAAAGCTATTCAAATATAATTTAAAAAACTACTCGCTTTTACCCGAGGAGGTTAGCAAAAGGTTAACAAAATCAAGTTTTTTAAAATAGGCTGAATACCAGAGAGGCATTCAGCCTATAAGCTAAGCGCTATGCTTAGAACGAACTTGACTTAAATTTTTAGTACTTTTTGCACTCTTCACAAGTACTACTTGAATTAACCAAGATTGCTTTTATTTTAAATGTCCAATATGTTAAAGATCCTGTGTTTATTTAATTTAACGAAAGTGTTACACTCAAGTTAGATATTATGGTTAGCAAAAGGTTAACAAGTGTTTTGTTTTTACATTTTACTAAAATGCTGCCTGACTAAATATTTTTTTCAGAAAGCGCATAAGTCCACCAGAACCTTCGCTTTTATTGTTTTCTTTAATAAGTTTGCCAGTAGTTAACGAAAGATTGAAAAATTCCCAGCCTCTTGGTAAACCCCAATTTCCAGAACCCCAAAGGGTGTTTTCGTTCACATCTTTTATTGAAATTTTCTCAATTGCAAGTTTATCTGAAATCCATTCAATATCGCCTAGGGTATTTAGTTTTATTAAATGAGTATCGCAACCAATAATTAAGAAATCGGGGTTAGGAAAAAAATTATCAAAATAGCCAATTAGCTTATGCATTATGCTTTCTTTTGTTTTAATATTGTACAGATATACATAATCTTCAACACCTAGTACAATAAAGTTAGAAAGAAATGTGTGTCCTCTAAAAAAAGTACCAGGAATCTCGCAGCGTAATTCAAAATTGTAAACTATTTCATGTGTTTGCGAATCTTCAACGAATACATTTACTGTATTGTCGAATTTTTTAGTTTCAATATTTTGTATTACAATGTGTTCGGCATCACGATGAAATCCAGAAATATTGCTTTTAAATTGGATAAGATACTTATTCTCTAAATCTTCAGACATGATTACTTTATTGTATGATTTATTACTGGGATGCAAAGCTACTCGAACTATAGAAGTATGGTATAAGCTGCAGTTAGCAAAAGGTAAACAAAAACCCAGCATAAATTATAATAAGGGTTTTTTCAATATTACTAATTTGCTAAATTTAAGCCGTCTAAAAAGTGTATTTTTAAAAATGCCCAATTGTGATTCAATTCCCAGTTAACTGAATTTTGTGTGGGGAAAAAGGTTAATTTTTTCATATAATCTTTTTCGTAGGCAACTCGTTCAGAGTTCCAGATTACCTTATTGTTACTGTCAATGCAGGTAACATGAGTGTTGGAACGTACCAATAATAAATCTTTTTCTAGGCAAAAACTATCAAAAAAGCCGTCTATCCTAAATTGAAAATGCTTGCGAGTTTTTATATTAAACATATAAATGAAGTTATCAACGGCGATCACTATGCAATTATTTATAAAAGTGATTCCACGATAGAAGGTTTCAGGAATTACACAGTTAATTGATAAGTTGAAAATTACATCTTTAGTTATTGCGTTTTCAACTACCACATATAAGGAGTTTCGAAACTGTGTGGTTTCGTGGTTTGCAAGTATAATATATTCAGCTAAAGGATGATTTGCTGATAGTTTATCTTTAAATTGTGCTATAAATTCTATTGCTTTCATGATTTCCCAAATTAAACTTACTTCAATTCTTATTGTTTATATATGCTACTCTAATTCCATTAAGAATTGCGACACTCTTTATTTACATAATATTTAAACAGAATATTTCAAACCACTTAACTTTTTAAATGTACGAGGGAAACTAGTCTAGGTTTGAAAACGATGGTTAGCAAAAGGTAAACAAAAAAGCCTACATCAAAATAATCTTCTTTTATTTAACATAATTCTTTTTCGTTAAAATTATTTGCACTTTTTTATTTTTCTATATACCAGTTGCTTATACCCTATATGAAAATTATTTTTTGTTTTTAGTGAATACGTTTTAGTGGTTTTTGCAATTAATTAATAGTACTACTAATATAACATGTTCGCTTGCAACGGTTCGCGTAATTGTTCTGATTCTTAGGTCAACGCCTAAGTTGTTCTTTGTTAACAATAAGCGATGCAAGCAGAAAATTGATTTTTATGAAATTATCTTCATGCATCGCCATCTTTAATATTAAATATCCAGGTGATTTAATTTAACCCCTAACTTGATGTGATCCAATTTAACAGCACTTTACCTTTGGTGAGCTCGTAAACTCGGTTCAGTGTCGAGCATTAAAAAAAGGTGAACCTTTAGGAGAGATTCAGCCACAATAAATCAAACTAAACTAAGACCTTAGTCGCCTATGTATCCTACTAAGGTGTACATGTCGCGGCTTCGGGTAGGTGTTGCCTTAAAAACTGCTTTATAATAAGCATAGAACTCTTCACCTTCTATTTTTACTTTTTCGGCATTTTTTGGCAGTTTGTAAATTTGCGACCCAATGGGGCCATATGTAACTATAAATTCTTTTTGTTTTGGCTTTTTATAATAAAATATTCCGTTTAAAAAATAGACTACTTGTCCGCCTTTAATAATACGTTCATAATCGGTCATTTCTTTTACTTCCAATCCCGATGGTGGAAATATCTGAATGTATTTTTTATCCTCTAACATAAAAAAATTGCCTTGATGACAGAAAAATTCCCTTCCTTCAAAATTATAACTTTTTGTTTTGCGAGGAATTGATGTTAGTATCATTTGTTTTGGGCTACCATTTATATAGCTAACTTTCGATTTTTCAATAATCCCATCATCAATTTTTCCTGTAAAAGCTAAGGCTGCAGGTAAAAAGAATCCGATAAAAATAATTGAGTAAAGTAGGTTGCTTAGATTCTTGGTTATCATTACTTTGCAAGTTTAAATGGTGATTACTAATGCTTTAATAATATTACGAATTATACTTAAATACGGACGTTTTTTCGTTCGGCATGCCTTGTGTTTTTATCTGATATAGCTCAATAAAATATGGGTTCTATTTAAGCAAAAACATTTGATGCTATATTTAACTTAAAGATTAACACTAGTTTGTGTTTATGTGACATCAAAAAACAAAAAAAAGTTGCAGCTTTAAAACTGCAACTTTTTAAAATGATTATTTACTGATGATTATTTCAAATTTGATTCCCACTTTAATTTATTTAAATACCAAAAAACAATAGATACAATAAATAAAACCATTCCTAATATGGGCGTCATAAATGATTCTTTTAACCCTTGCATAACAAGTTGCGGAGAAACGTCTGCTGCTTGAATAACGGCTTCTAAGGCTTGAACCATTCCAATAATCTGCAACAAAACACCATAAACCAAAGCTATAGCGCCAAGTACCAGCATAGAATCGATGTGCATTTTTTTAATCGCTTTGCTTTTTACAAAGTAAAGCCTAATAAATAAATACGGCCCAAAGCCAAAAATTCCAAGAATTAACAACAAAAAAATAAATCCTAATGGATTGCTAAACATGTACTGAAAGAATGACATAATTTTAAGTTTTAAAGTTAAACATGCGATTTTGATTCAAATGTAAGCTCCCTTTGAATTGCTTAAATATTATTTCGCTTGTTAACAACTGACTACTGGTTTTTGACATCATTAGCTATTCAAATGTAATTTAGCATATTTACTTTGCATTTTAACATTCAAGAAATGCATTCTATCGACAAACAAGAATTAGCTACATATATTATTGTAATTTTAGCTTATAAAATAATTAATGAATGTCAAAATTAAATTTTCATAAGATTATTCGGGTATTATTTCATATCATTTTTTGGTTTGGAGCTTGGTTGTTTTTTCTTTTTTACTACAAACGATATAGTGAAATCAATAGCTATACAATAATTGCATCGTTGGTTAATTTGGTCGTTGCCATGACCACGGTATACGCATTCAACTATTATTTAATTCCCAAATATTTACTTAAAAGGAAGCACAAAAAGTTTATTGCTTTTTCAATTATTGCTATTATTCTTTCGATATACCTACAGCTACTTTTAACTGTATTTTTAATTATTAAACTTCTCTTAACCGAGCGCACGCTATTCCCCAAAATGATTGATGTGGTGATGCTATTTTTTAATCTATTCTTTATCGTATTTATAGCCATATCGGTAAAATTTTATAAACGCTGGAGCGAAAAAGAAAACGAAGAGCAGCGGGTACAAAAAGAAAAAGTTGAGGTAGAATTACAGATGCTTAAAACACAAATAAATCCTCATTTTTTATTTAACACACTTAATAGTATTTATGTGTTGGCCATGAAAAAATCAGCATTAACAGCCGATACCGTTTTAAAATTATCCGATATTCTCGATTACATTTTATACAAAATAAACACGCCAAAAATTTCACTATCGAACGAAATTGAAATTATCAAAAATTATATTGAATTGGAAAAAATACGCTATACCGATCGGGTAGTCATTGATTTTAATATAAATGTTAAAAGTAAAAACATACAAATTCCACCCATGCTAATAATTCCATTTATTGAGAATGCCTTTAAGCATGGTGTTGCAAAATCTCTTGAAAAATCGTGGATTAAAATTGATATTGCCGAAAAAGAGAAGGTATTAAACATCGATGTTTCGAACAGTAAAAAAAACACAAGCACACCCGAAAAATCGGGAGGTATAGGATTGGCAAACGTGAAAAAACGATTGGATATATTTTATCATGAATCTTATTCATTGGATAAGCAAGAAACAAATAACCGTTTTGATATTAAATTAGCTTTGCCCATAACAATAAAAATGTAAGCTATGATTAATTGTTTAGTAGTTGATGATGAGCCCTTGGCGCGCGAAGCCATAAAAGAATATATTAAGCGAGTTCCAGAATTGCACATTGCAGAAGAATGCGAAAATGCCATTCAAGCCCTATCGGCCTTGCGAAGAAATAAGATTGATTTAATTTTTCTTGATATTGAGATGCCTGAAATAAATGGCATTTCATTTATTCAAACCTTAAAAAATATTCCAGGTGTAATTTTCACTACGGCCTATCGGAATTATGCCGTTGAAGCTTTTGATTTAGATGTCATCGATTTTTTATTAAAACCCATTTCGTTTAAACGATTTTTAATGGCAATTGATAAATTTTATCAGCGATCAGGGTCAAAAGAAATTACTCAAACTGCAAAAAGTGAAACCCCAAAATACCTAAATGTAAAAGCCGACAGACGTACGCACAAAATTGAATTACAAAGTATTATATATTTAGAAAGCTTAAAAGATTATGTTAAAATTGTTTGTGAAAATGAATCTATTGTAACGCATGAATCACTTTCAAATTTAGAAGATCTATTAGAAGCTGATGGCTTCATTAGAATTCACCGATCGTTTGTGGTAGCTGTAAACAAAATTAAATCGTTCGATGCCGAAACAATTTTTATCGAAGGGAAAGAGCTTCCAATTTCAAGAACTTATAAAAAACTGGTTTTATCCCGATTGGAAAAATAGACGCTTGTTTAAAAAAGGAGCATTTAGTTTTTAGAAGGAAAAATTATTGGAAAACTGGAAAATTGGATGAGTGTATTATTCCAGCATTCCAATTTTCCATTTCACTTATTTTAATGCGTATGCCCTTCAAAATATGCATGCTCAAAACTATGAACCATTTCTCTTAATTTCTTAATGTAAACTTCGTCGGTAGTTTGTTTTGCTTTCATTGCAAAAACTGAAATTTGATGCAAACTAGTTAATTGCTCCACATATTTAGCAAACTTTTCTTTTTCAATTTCATCAACTGGTTTTATACGTTGGTGCATAAAATATTGCGAAACAATTTCTTGAATTTTTTTAGCATGCTCTTCCTTGTTCATTACCCAGCGAACCAACTGATTATAATCAACAGTTTCAGCCCTTTCTAGTTTTTTAATCATAAGCATGCTTTTTTCAATGGTTGAAATATGCTCATAAATTAAAGCAATTCGAACAGAATCATCATAAATTCCACACGGAATTTCGCAATGTGCAGAAACGGGTTTAACGGTTGAAAACATTGCCAGTGAAAGTGTAACTATGGCAATAAAACTTTTAATTGCGTTCATGTCAAAATATTTTTAGTTATCGCCTATTTGACAATTGACAAGAAAATAAGTTTATAAAATTGTAAGGAGAATAAATGAAGTAATGTGTATTTGAGTCAATAAATTTGTCAACACACTAATATTTTGTGTGTTAATAGGTATTTTTAAATAAAATTCACCTTATGAAATAAAATCTTTGAGTAAACTAATGAGCTTATTTTTTTGAATTGGTTTTGCAATGTAAGCGTCACATCCAGAACTTAAACTTACTTTTTCGTCCATTTCAAGGGTAAATGCAGTTTGGGCGATAATTGGAATATTTCGATGCAATTCTTTAATTATTTTTGTTGCTTCTAAGCCATTCATTATAGGCATTTTTATATCCATTAAAATAAGATCCACATGGTTATTTTTAACTATTTCAACAGCTTCTTTCCCATTTTCGGCACGTAATATTTTAGCACTCGTATGGGATAGAATTTGCTCCAAATATTTATAATTACTTTCTTCGTCTTCAGCAATTAGTATGGTTTTATTTTCAAAATCGAACGCTGAAGTTGCAAAATAGGATGCCTGACTTTGAGCTTTAATTTTAGAAATTTTAGTATCGGTATTAATGGTAAAATAAAAAGTCGATCCAATATTCTTTTTCGAGTTGTACCAAATTTCACCTCCCAATAAGTCTACCAAACTTTTACAAATACTTAAACCTAAACCAGTGCCGCGATATAGTTTTTGGCGATTCAATTTTCCTGTAATAAAACGCTCTAGTATTTTCTCCCCCTCCTGTTTGGTAAATCCTATACCTGTATCTTTTACATAAAATTCAAGCTGCTTGTTTTTAATAGGAGCGTATCCTAATTCAACGCTTCCTATATCAGTAAATTTTAAGGCATTATCTAACAAGTGTGAAATTATCTGCGTAATTCTGCCAGAATCAGATTGAATTTCTATGGGTTCATCACCCGGAGGTTCTTTAACTAATAGCTCTAAATGGCTCTTTCCTGATACCTTCATGTTCCCCTGATAATCTAAAATAATATCAGAAATAACTTTTCGGATATTTACTTTAGCTATATTTATTTTGAGCTGCCCAGCATCAAGTTTTGAGATATCAATAATGTCTTCTATCAGTCGCAACAATGAGTTACTATTGGTAATGATATGATTTGCCATGTCTTATTTTAAGTCCTCGTCTACCGAAGGTGAGACTAATAAGTTTGTAAAGCCAACAATCGCATTCATAGGGGTGCGAATTTCATGACTCATGTTTGCTAAAAATGCCGATTTTAAGCAATCAGATTCTTCCGCCTTTTCTTTTGCGAATTCACGTTCCTCGGTTCGTTTACCAACTATTATTTCTAAATTATTTTTGTGTTTTTGAAGCTCCTTATAAGTAAGTTCACGAACTTTTTCAAAAACCAGACTCATTAATGTAACGGCAATGAAACTGGAAATTATGCGCAACCGTAAAGCGTTTGAATAATCTAGCACAAAATCGAAATCACTAAATAATAGTAACACTATAGTTGCAAAAAACAGTACTATAAAAAACTGTGAAAACTAAAGTCATAAAGGAACTAAGCACCCATAACAATCAGAAAAATTAGCCTTTAGGGCTTATATAATTCAACTTAGGGCAACGCCCTAAGAATCCGAACAATTATACGAAACGTCGCAAGCAAACATGTTAAATTAGTAGTATATATCCACATGCGACGCAATGCATTCTATAAAAACGGCTTGCATTTTATTAGTTTAAATAAGTGAGCCTGTATTTTTTAGGTTGCAAACGAAGAAAAATAAAAAGTCTAATTAATCCCGAAATCGCAGCAAATCGGGATTTTGAGTTTTTTTCCTCGATGCTCGAAGCGAGCTAATTTTTTTTCTTAGCAATATTATTTATGACTGTCCTTTTTAAATTTTTTAGCGTTCTCCACAACTTTTCAAATTGATCCCTATTATATGTACAAATGCCGTAAGTAGCTATGCACACTGACAGATTTGACCTGACAAAGCCCGAAGGCCTTGTCAGCCGCACTCTCTCACAAAATGAAATTAAGTTCTTAACTATTGATGTCTAAAAGTAAAAACAGTGATCAAGCAGAATATATGTGAGGATAATTGATCACTTGAATTTTACTAAAAGTATTTGCTAATCGAAAAAGGGGAAATTCAATAGCTCTAACTCCTCGAGAAGTAACTCTTAAAGCTCTAATTATCATATAAATCTTCCTTTGGAACATAGCCTCCAGAATTGTCATTCTTCTTTTGGGGAATCAAATGCCACACGACTCCAATACTAGCACTCATTTCTTTAAGTCGGGAAGCTTCAATGTCGTTAGGTCGATCAATAAATATATCTCTCCCTCCTGCAACATCAATATCATATCTTCCTTCTATAAAAACAGCCAGTTTGTTGTTTATATTATAACGCAAACCTAATCCTACTTTAATTCCAAAGTCAAGGTCTTTTATTTTTTGCGAATAGTGATCATATTTTTTATTCAGTTCAAAAATATGTGAGAAATTGGCCGAATCGGAAGTTTCACTTAATTTATACGCAACATAAATACCTGCAGTAATAGTTGGACGAACTGCCCCTGAGCCAATTTCAAAATGACTTAAAACAGGGAGTTCCAAATATGATATTGTTTTTGTATAATATGATCCTGGAACCGTATCGTCAATTTCTTTCCACCCTTTTTGTGCATAATTTAATTCAAATTGTAAGCCTGAATTTTGAGCGTTCACATAAGTAACAACCAAACCCGTATTTGGTCGCCAATAACTTACTTGCATTTGCGTTAATACTCCAGGCAAAACAGCTAATCCATGCATCCCATAACCTTGTCGCACACCTACAGAAAATTGAGCATACGAAAATGTTGAAAGAAAAATTAAAATTATAAGTATTTTAAACTTTTGCATATTGATTTTATATAAGAGGCAAAACTAGTAATTTTTATTATTATGTTTTAAGAAACAAAAGGATTATCTCTACCAAAAACTATTCCGAATTCGGTGTCCAATAAAAAAGAGACTGTCTAAAAAGGTTTACTACTATCTAAAAAGCTTACAATTTGAAAGTTAAGAAATAATAGAACGCTTATTATAACTGATTTTAACTTCGTTTAGGGCTAAAGCCGTTCGTTGATTTGATCTGTCATAACTGGCAAGTCCCAATGATGTTTTAAACTTGCTCCGGCATTTTTATATACCTTTCTATTAAGCTACGCATATAATAGATTTTGTACTAAGCCTATTATTTACATTCATTAAGTACAAAATAACAAAGAACAAAATCGAAACAATTCATCCAACTATTTGTAAAAAGGTAAAAGAAATTAATTGCCTGCATTGACACAAAAGGTCTGAATAATAAAATATTTCTAGATAAATAGTCTAAAAATATTCAGAAAAGTGTACCTTAGTACGCTTTTTTTAAAAGCATTAACTTTGTAAAAAATAAAAAAATTATTATAATCATGATTGAAAAATTCAAAAAAACAGCTGATTTTATTTTAGAAGGATTAAACTACAAACCAGAGATTGGGATAGTTTTGGGAAGTGGACTTGGCGGATTAGGTGATAGAATTGAAGCTGATAAGGTGATTCGATATGAGGATATACCTGACTTTCCGGTATCAACCGTTGAAGGACACCAAGGGAAACTAATTTTAGGAACTCTGGGGGGGAAAAAAATAGTTGCCATGCAAGGAAGGTTTCATTATTACGAAGGCTACTCAATGGATATGGTTACTTTTCCTATACGAGTTATGAAATTTCTAGGAATTGAATATTTATTTGTGTCTAATGCTGCAGGAGGAATGAATCCTGAGTTTAATGTTGGTGATATTATGCTTATTAAAGATCACATAAATCACTTTCCTATTAATCCATTAATAGGAAAAAACAACCCTGAGCTTGGGTCAAGATTCCCCGACATGAGCAAAGTTTATAACAAAGAACTGATTACAAAAGCCAAAGAAATAGCAAAAAAACATAATATTTCGTTACAAGAAGGGGTATATATTGGAAGTACGGGACCAACGCTTGAAACTCCGGCTGAATATAAAATGTTTAGAATCTGGGGTGCCGATGCAACTGGAATGTCAACTGTACCAGAAGTAATTGTAGCACATCATATGGGTATTAAATGTTTAGGAATGTCAGTTATCACAAATATTGACAAGCCTGCTCATCCAGATGGAGAAACTACTCACGACGAAGTTCAAAACGTTGCTGGAGACGTTGAACCAAAAATGACTTTATTAATTAAAGAGTTATTATCATCATTATAAAGCAAAAAAGCTTCTCAAAATTTTGAGAAGCTTTTTTGCTTTATATAGTTAACTTAACTATTGTACTCTTAATTTTTTTGTAATAAGACCTTTACCTGTATCAAATATCACTAAATATTGACCAGGCTGGATAAATGAAATATCAATGGTTTCATTTTGGCCACTTACTGATGTTTCTAATACTTTTCCACCAGTACTCGACAATATTTTTATGGTTCCGCTCAACTCACTAGGAGAAGAAATTTGAATGTAATTAGTTGCTGGATTTGGTCCAATTTCAAATTGCGAGGCACTTAAATTAGTTACTGTGTTAATATCTGAATAAGAAAACTGTCCATTAAAATCTGTTTGTTTTAGTCTGTAGTAGTTAACTCCAAATGCTGGTTTCTCATCAATATGTGAATAATTTCTTTTTTCAGTTGAGTATCCTGCTCCACTAACTCTTTTAATTTCTTTAAAAGATACACCATCTGTTGATCGTTCGATGGTAAAGTAATCGTTATTTTCTTCCGAAGCAGTAATCCAATGTAAAATAACGCGGTCTCTGAATAATGAAGTTTTAAAGGATACTAATTCCACTGGCAATAATTGTGAATCTGTAGCTAATGAAGGAGGATCTACAGTTCCCCCAACAGTTACATTACCGCTTCCAAGTATTTCTGTATTATTTCCTCCTGTTAAATCGCCAGTAATCGATAAGGTTCCTCCTACTGGAAGAGTAAGATCAACAATTATATCGGCATTTGCCCCTACTGTTAAATCTCCAATTATGCTAACGTCACCTTCAATATTTAATACTGCATTATCTCCTGCAATTAAATCACCAGTTACCTCTAATGATCCTCCATCTTCTATGGTAAATGTAGCATTTTGAACAACATTAACATCACCTTCGATTTCCATTGTTCCTTCAATAGTAATATCTGTATTGTTATTAGCAATTAGTCCAGATTTAATAATTAGGGAACCATCAGTAGTTCCAACATCAGCTGAATCAATGTTAATTTTCAAGTTATTTTCAGTAGTCAGTTTTCCATATATTATTAAGGTTGCACCTTCACTAACATTAATTATTATTCCTCCAGCAACTAAATAGAAATCTCCAAAAATCTCTAATGTTTTATCTTTATTTACAGTTAATGTTTTGTTCTGTTTAATATCTGCATTTAGCCATTGAGTATCGGAACTAATTGTAACGCTATTATTTGAATCAAAATCAGTATACGTGGTTGAACTTGCAGTTGTTCCTGTAGCAGAAGCTACTGCTGTTCCAGATAATGGCTCATCATCAACTGGAGTCACTTCAAAATAAATAGTATTAAGCACATCACCCAGCTGAACGGTATAACGAAGAGAAATTGCTCCAGCAATTACTTCACTAGGTTCTGGTCCGTCTCCATCTAAATCGCGATACCATTTATAGGTAGAAACTCCTTCAGCGTCACCATCAGCATCTGAAAACGTATAAAAACCAGTTAAAATGGTAGCTTGGTCTGGATCTGGTGTTGAGTTATATAAAGCTTCTCCTAGAACAGCAACATCTGATGCTACTGGAGCTGTTTGTGCCTTTAGTATGCTTGAGCTCATTAGAAGAAAAAGTCCGATTATAATTACTAGCGTTTTCATTTTGTTTGTTTTAGTGTGTTTATTGTATTATACCCCAAAACAAAAGATAAGTTGTCGGCCTTTGACCAATGGTAATATACAATTGATGAAAGAATACAAATACCTACATATTTGAAAAAAGGCTAGTTTTCTGAGACTTACAATGGTTTTTTGTGAAGCTTATTAATTGATTTACCTCAGTTTTATATATGATGATTAACTACTTTTTGAGATCTCCAAGAATTTTTAAACATTCATCTTTGTAGTTTCTACCAATGGGTATTTCCACGTCTTTTATTTCAATGGAGCTGGCACTATATGCGTCAATTTTATTTAGTGCAACTAAATATGAGCGATGAACTCTTAAAAACTTATCGCTTGGTAAAAGATCTGCAAACTGACTGATTTGCTCTTTGGTAATTACTGTTTTTATAAGTGTATGAACTTTAATATAATCTTTAATACTTTCAACATAAAGAATATTGTTAATAGACACTTTCACCATTTTTTTATTTTCTTTTAAAAAAATAAATTCGTTTTCAGTTAAAGGCTGTTGTTTCGATTCACTTCCATCAGAACCCATTGCTGCAAAGTATTTTTTTATACTCTTACTAAAACGCTGAAAGGTAACTGGTTTTACAATATAATCAAGAACTTCAAGATCAAATCCTTCGGCAGCATATTCTTTTTTTGCTGACGTTAATATAACCTTTGGTGGATGTAAAATAGTATGTATAAATTCAAGCCCTGTTAATTGAGGCATCTCAATATCTAAAAAGAGCAGATCAATCTTATTCTCTAACAAGAGTCTTTCCCCTTCGAGCGGATTTTCGATAGCAAAGACTAGTTCTAAACCGTTAGTTTTCTCTAAATAACTCTTAAGTATATTAATAGCCAAAACATCATCATCAATAATTGCACACCTAATTGTCATAATTTGTTGTTTCTAAACGCAATTTACTATATAAATAGATTTTTTACAACGCCCAATTGAACTATTCTCATTTTTCTGAGTTAATAGCTGTTTAGGCTGTTCAACTTGTTATTGGTCTACTAAATATCAAAGCAATTTACTAAATGAATATATTGCCAGCATAATAACAACAACTACGTAAAAAAACTACTTATTATGAAAAAAATTTACCAACGTACCTTTTTATTGGTATTGTCGTGTATAGTAGGGTTTTCTCTATTTGCACAAAATTTTGAAAAACAAACCGTTGATAGGAATGGGTATCCTACTTTTGTAAAATTTAACACAAAAGAGAAAGCTATTTCTAAATCTGAAACAAATGCTATTTTATCAAGCGCATTCAATTTGACAAAAAGTGATGAATTTAAAAGCTTTAGAACTGAAAAAGATAATATTGACTGGACCCACGAAAGATTTCAACAATATTACAAAGGGATCAAAGTAGAAAATGGTGTTTGTATTGTTCACAGCCACGATGGAATATTAGAATCGTTGAGTGGTGAATTTAAATTAATAAATGAAATTAATACCACACCTGCTTTTGCAGAAGAAGTTGCCATTAAAAAAGCAAAAGCTTTTGTAAATGCTGAAGAATATATGTGGGAGCAAGATAAAACATATAAGCCAACAACTGAATTAGTAGTGGTTGCCCATGATTATGGAAAACATCCTAAAGATGTTCACCAAATGGTATTGGCTTATAAAGTTGATATTTATGCTTCAAAACCATTAAGCCGCAATTATATTTATGTAAATGCTCAAACAGGCGAAGTTGTGCATGTGAATGCTCGCATCCATAGAGCTAATGCAACAGGTTCTGCCGATACTCGTTATAGTGGAACAAAATCAATATCTACTGATAGCTACAATAGCTCTTACCGATTAAGAGACTATTCAAGAGGTAATGGTATCATTACATATAATTGTAACGAATCAACAAGCTATACTAGTGCCGTTGATTTTACTGATGCAAACAACAGCTGGACAGCTGCTGAATATAACAATGCAGATAAAGATAATGGAGCTCTTGATGCTCATTGGGCTGGAATGATGACCTATGATTATTTCACCGATGTTCATGGTCGTAATAGTTTTGATGGCAATGGTGCTTTAATGAAAACTTACGTTCATTTTGATAGTAATTATGACAATGCCTATTGGAACGGATCAGTTTTTACCTTTGGTGATGGATCTTCATTTGATATTTTAACGTCTTTAGATGTATTTGGTCACGAATTTGGACATGCTGTTTGTTCATATACTGCTGATCTAACTTATCAAAACGAAGAAGGTGCATTAAACGAAGCATTTAGTGATATTTGGGGATGTGCTATTGAATATCGTTACGCTCCTGAAAAGGACAACTGGTTAATGGGCGAAGATTTAGGTTCTGCCTTGCGTTCAATTAGCGATCCAAAATCAAAAGGTTTGCCAGATACTTATAATGGTACTAATTGGGCAGCTTTGTCAAGTAGTCCTAGTCAATATAATGATTATGGTGGAGTTCACACAAACAATGGACCTTTCTGTTATTGGTTTTACTTAATTTCAGAAGGTGGAACTGGAACAAACGATAATGGAGATAGCTATACAGTTAGTGGAATTGGTATTGATAAAGCCGAACAAATTACTTTTCGTATAGAAAGTCAGTATATGACTTCAAGTTCAGATTATGCTGATGCTAGAACTTATGCTATTCAAGCTGCACAAGATCTTTATGGTGCCGATTCTCAGGAAGAAATTTCTGTTACAAATGCCATGTATGCCGTTGGTGTAGGTAGTGCTTATGGACCAACAGTTCCTGAATATTGTGCTTCAAAAGGTTCTGATTTTTCATATGAATGGATTGCAGGTGTAACTGTAGGTTCTTTTACAAAAACATCTGCCGGAACAGCATACTCAGATTATACATCTAGTGTTATCGATCTAACACCAGGACAATCATATGCAGTAAGTTTAGTTCCTGGATTTGCAAGCACAACATACAACGAATACTGGAAAATCTGGATTGATTATAATGGCGACCTTGATTTTTCTGATGCTGGCGAATTAGTTTTTGATGCTGGTAGCGTTAGTAAAGTTACAGTTAATGGAAACTTTACCGTATCAAGCTCGGCTTCTGGACAAACTCGTATGCGTGTTTCAATGAAATATGATGGTGCTCAAACGGAATGTGAAACTTTTGGGTATGGTGAAGTTGAAGATTACACGGTTTCTTTTGTAACCGGTGGTGATTATGAAGCTCCAACTGCTCCTACAAGCTTAGCTGCTTCAAACATAACTCAAACAACTGTAGATTTATCATGGACAGCTTCAAGTGATAATGTAGGCGTTACTGGATACGATGTATATCAAGGATCTACCGTTCTAGGAACTGTAACTGGAACTTCTGCGAATATTACTGGATTAACAGCCAATACTTCTTACACATTTTATATTAAAGCAAAAGATGCTGCTGGAAATATTTCAAGTGCTTCAAACACTTTAAATGTTACAACTTCTCCTGATGTTGATACAGAAGCTCCAACTGCTCCAGCAAACCTAGCTGCAAGTAATGTTGCTCAAACTTCTTTAAGTTTAACATGGTCTGCTTCAACTGATAATGTTGGTGTTGCTAGTTATGATGTTTATAAAGGAGGCTCTGTAATTGCAAATGTAAGCGGAACTTCGAAAAGTGTAACAGGTTTAACTGCAAACACAGCATATTCATTCTATGTAAAAGCAAAAGATGCTGCTGGAAATGTATCATCAGCAAGTAGTACGGTAAATGTTACAACATTACCAGAAACTGGTGGCGATTGTGTGAATGGAATTACCTTACCTTACAGCGAAAGTTTTGAAAGCTCAACAGGTGTTTGGGAACAAGCTACCAACGACAACTTAAACTGGACAAGAGATGCTAGTGGAACTCCTTCAAGTTCTACAGGTCCATCAACAGGATCAGACGGTTCTTATTATTTATATGTTGAATCATCAACTAGTGGAACTGGTTTTCCTTCAAAGAAAGCAATTTTGAATAGTCCTTGTATCGATTTAACAGCTGAATCTGCAGCCATGTTTACTTTTGATTATCATATGTATGGAACATCAATGGGTAGCTTATCATTCGAAATTGGTACTGATGGTGTAAACTATACATCGGTTTGGAGCAAATCAGGAAACCTTGGTAACGCTTGGGCAAGTGCTACAATTGATTTATCAGCATATAGTGGATCGGTAATTTATGCTCGCTTTGTAGGAACTACAGGTTCAAGTTACACAAGCGACATGGCCATCGATAACATTGAAATATCAAATGGAACAACTCCAGATTGTTACACAGTTAACTTAACTTTGGTATTTGATAATTATCCAGAAGAAACTAGCTGGACCATTAAAAATTCGGGTGGAACAACTGTTGCATCGGGTGGAACTTATGCTTCTCAAGCTGATGGTTCAACCTTAGTTGAAACGGCTTGTTTAGATGCTGGTTGCTATACATTTACAATTAATGATGCATATGGAGATGGAATGTGCTGTTCTTATGGAAATGGATCATACTCACTAGCTGATGCTGGCGGTTCAGTTCTTGCTTCAGGTGCATCATATACTTCTTCTCAAGCAACTAATTTCTGCCTAGCTACTCAATCATTCTTTGGTCCAAACGAAGTAGTTACTGAAGAATTAGTACCATCCTTTGAAATTTATCCAAATCCTGTGAATGATTATTTAAATGTGGTAATTGCTAATGATGTAATTAAAACTGTTAAAGTGATTAATTTACAAGGATCGATAGTTAATATTGAATTAAATAATGATAGAATTGATGTTTCTCAATTAAAAGCTGGAATGTATTTCATATCCATTGAAACTGAAAACCAATCAATTTTAGAAAGATTTATTAAGGAATAATTAAGATTTTGATACAAGCCTCTTTACCCGGGAGGTTTGTATCTTTTCATAAAATCATTGGGAAAGCAACTAAATGATTTAGTAAAAAATTAACGAAGACGTTTTTCGAAGAGTGCAAAAGTAGAGAAACTAAAATACTTCGAATTTTTAAAGCCTCATCTGAGGCTTTTTTTTATTATAAACTACCTCGCTGCAGACGAGGTGTCAAAATAGTATAACTTTTGTTTTCTCGTAGCAAGCTGCAGGGAACATGAACCCACATTCTGGGATTAAAATTCTCCCCACTTTATAGCAATTTCATCTAATATTTTAACAAGCTCATCGGGGTTTGTTTCAGTAACTAATTTAATTCGGGTACTTTTAAAATCATACAAGCCTTTAAAATAATTTGAAAAGTGTTGTCGCATTTCAAACACACCAGTTACATCACCTTTCCATTCCAATGAATAATTTAAATGACGCTTGGCAAGTTCTACTTTTTCAGGAATTGTAATTGGAGCATGCTCCTTTCCAGTTTCAAGAAAATATTTTACATCTCTAAAAAGCCATGGTTTTCCAATTGCTCCACGGCCAATCATAATGGCATCAACGCCATAATTGTCAAATTTTTCTTTTGCAATTTCTGGCGTTGTCACATCGCCATTCCCAATTATTGGAATGATCATTCGCTGATTGTTTTTTATTTCACCAATTAAGGTCCAATCGGCTTCGCCCTTGTACATTTGCTTTCGGGTTCTACCATGAACAGTCAAAGCAGCTATTCCACAATCTTGCAATTGTTCCGATAATTCAACAATGACTTTGCTTTCCTCGTCCCAACCAAGTCGGGTTTTAACTGTAACGGGAACTTTAACCGCCTTTACTACTGCAGCTGTTATTTCAAGCATCAAAGGAATATTTTGAAGCAAGCCTGCTCCAGCACCTTTGCCAGCAACTTTTTTTACTGGGCATCCAAAATTTAAATCAATCAAATCGGGTTTTGCCTCTTCGCAACGTTTGGCAGCCTCAACCATGGAATCAATTTCCTTTCCATATATTTGAATACCTACAGGTCGTTCGTAATCGGCAACATCTAATTTTCGCAAACTCTTTTCTGCATCACGAATCAATCCCTCCGACGATATAAACTCAGTGTACATCATATCAGCGCCATACTCTTTGCATAACCTACGAAACGAAGGATCACTAATATCCTCCATGGGTGCAAAAAATACAGGCCTTTCTCCCAACTCAATATTGCCAATCTTCATGATATAAATTTTGCTGCAAAAGTAGTGAGAAAAATAGATATGAAAAATGTGAATAATAGAATATTAATAAAAATATGCTTTTAATTAATCCAATGAATATTTTTTAGTTTTCGTTTAATACCACGGTGATATTTGTATTTTGGATAGCCCAAAATTAATGAAACCACAACATCATGATCAAGTGGAATATTAAACATGCTTTTTAGTTCATTGCTTTTATTTAAAGCTGCTGGCACCAAACCAATAATTGTTGAACCTAATCCAAGAGCTTGAGCAGCTAGGGTTGCATACGTAACTAAAATGTAAGAATCTTCCTTATGTTCCTCAGAATTTTTATGCGCATGAAATATTATTAAGGAATGAGCGCCGCGGGTTATTCCATCATATTCATATGTAAACTCTTTATAAATTCCTTTTTCAATTCGTGGTAGTAAATGATTTTGGAGTGTATTTATAGTGTCTTTCCCTTTTTTTAGTTTTATCATAGTTCGCATAAAAGGATTGTGCAACCATTTGGCAAGCTTATCATAAAATTGAGACATAAGAGGCAGTGCTTCCATAATCTTTTCACGACTATTAATAACAGTAAGCTCAACATGATGATGCGAATCGCCATGTGGTGCGTGAGAAAGACCATGCAATATTTTATCTATTTCATCTTTAGCAAGAGCTTTTGGTTTGAATCTGCGAACCGATCTCCGATGTTCCAATAAAGAGAAAAAGTCATCTTCTTTTGAAAATTCAAAAAAATCTTCTTCGTATTTCAACCCATTTGCAAACACCGATTTTGTATTACATACGGCCATACATTGGCCACATCGAAGACAGAGTTCAATAAAATCAGACTTAAACCTTACTGTTTTTGATTCATTTTGTTTAAGAACCAGCGCCGTGTAAATATTAATTAAGGACTATACCACATTTCAATCGAAAAGTGTACCACTTAT
>JAEINW010000066.1 GCA_016342715.1 Salinivirgaceae bacterium
TCACGAACTCGTTATCACTCGGTTGTTGCCTCACTCTCACATTATTTTTTAATAGTGTTCGGCGAACCCTCATCAGGGAAAACATCTTACAGCTTGTTTTTTATTCATCTCCTTTTGTTTTTGTACCTCATTTCTTAAACTTGCTTAAGGATGAGGGTTTAATCTGTTCTATATTTGTATTATATCAAGCAAAAATAGTAAAATTATTAAGCTTACAAATAAACAGCTACAACATCTTATTGTTCTGCTTATTAACAAAAACAAACCGCTTCTCAATAAAAAAAAACGGTTTGTATTTTTTTAAGGTTTTAACATCTCTAAATTCCTAAGTCTGTGCAAATTGCATCCAGTTTATTTTCCAAGTTAGCATCTACATTATTATATACTGATGCTTCATTCAATTCCATTTTAGTACCAATATAGAATTTAATTTTCGGCTCAGTTCCTGAAGGACGAACCGAAACTTTTGTCCCATCTTCGCTTATAAATTGCAAAACATTAGAAACAGGCAAATCAATACTTGATTCTTTACCACTTGCTATGTTTTTATTAATTTGAGAAAGGTAATCCTTAATGCATACAACTTTGGAACCGTTAATAGTCTTTGGAGGATTGGCTCTATATTCATCCATCATTTTTTGAATTTCCTCAGCACCCGTTTTTCCTTTTTTAACCAAATTAACCAAACGTTCCTTATAAAATCCATATTTCATGTATATTTCAGCCAATACATCAAATACTGATTTTCCCTGATCAATGGCCCAAGCGGTAGCTTCTGCAATTAGCATACAGGACATTACAGCATCTTTATCGCGAACAAATTCACCCGCCAAATATCCGTAGCTTTCTTCACCTCCACCAATAAATTTCTTTTTACCTTCATTCTTTTTTATAATGTCAGCAATAAATTTAAATCCGGTTAAAACATCATAATATTCTACTTTAAAATCGTTGGCTATATCTGCAATAAGCTCCGTAGTTACAATGGTTTTCACCATATATTCATTCCCTGTGAGCAATCCCTTTTCTTTCCACTTGGTAGCCAAATAATATAAAAGAAATGTTCCTGTTTGATTTCCATTAAGTAATACAAATTCTCCGGCTTCATTTTTTACAGCTACTCCCACTCTATCGGCATCAGGATCGGTTGCCATTACAATATCGGCATGAGTTTGTTTTGCTTTTTCAAGTGCCATATTTAAAGCAGCCGATTCTTCAGGGTTTGGCGATTTTACAGTAGGAAAATTACCATCTACCACATCTTGTTCCGGAATGTTAATAATATTCTCAAAACCCACAGCTTTTAATGCTTGAGGAACCAATTTAACGCCCGTACCATGAATGGGGGTGTAAACAATTTTCATGTCTTTTTGACGAGCTATTACTTCGGGAGAAAGAGATAACTTTTTAAGTTCGCTAATATAAATGTCATCAATCTCTTTACCAACAATAGTTATATCATCACTATTTCCGTTCCATTTCACCTCATCAACTGAAGCAATTTTTTGAACTTCATTTATTATATTTTTATCGTGAGGAGCTATTATTTGTCCACCATCTTCCCAATACACTTTGTAACCATTGTATTCTTTTGGATTATGCGATGCGGTTACAACTACCCCACTTTTACATCCAAAATAACGAACGGCAAACGAAAGTTCCGGAGTAGGTCTTAGTGCATCAAACAGATAAACTTTAATTCCGTTGGCAGAAAATATTTGGGCTGCTGTTTCGCAAAATAATTCTCCATTATTACGACAATCGTGAGCCATCGCAACTTTAATTTCTTCGTTCGGAAATTGCTGTAATAAATAATTACATAATCCTTGAGTTGCCATTCCCACGGTGTAAATATTCATACGGTTGGTACCTACGCCCATTATTCCACGTAATCCACCCGTTCCAAATTCTAAATCACGATAGAATGATTCAACCAATTCATTCTCGTCGCTATTCATTAAGTGTTTTACTTGTTTTTTTGTTTCCTCATCGTAGTTTCCGTCTAACCACAATTGAGCTCTTAATTTTACTTCGTTTAATAAATCAGTTTCCATCTTTATTTTTTTATTGGTTTTTGAGTTTCTATTCTTCAATATTATTAAGCATTATTCTCAAACTATCAGCCCAATGAGCTATTTCAATTCCAAAATCTTTTTTTTTTTTTGCTTGCGAAATACAGTAAATGGGGGTCGTTTTGCGGGTGTCGGAAACATAAAAGAATCTACAGGGTTTACTTTGCATGAAATTGCTTTTTGTCGGAATATTTCACAAGCAAAATCGTACCAACTAGCCACTCCCTCATTGCTGAAATGATATATTTCTTGTGTTGGTTTTTCTTTATCGATATCCAATTTATCAATGATTACTAAAATTGCTGCTGCTAAATCTCTTGCATATGTGGGGGTTCCCACCTGATCGAAAACAACATTAATTTCATCTTTTTCATTGCCTAACCTAAGCATCGTTTTAACAAAGTTATTGCCAAATGTAGAATACAGCCACGATGTTCTAATAATCACAGCATTAATATCAGAATATAGAATTAGTTTTTCTCCTTCATTTTTTGTTTCTCCGTACATTGAGTTCGGAATAGCCACATCCTCTTCATCATACGGTGAATTTCGCTGCCCATCAAAAACATAATCGGTACTTATATGAATGAGTGTTGCATTGCACTTTAAAGCCGCATCTACTAAAAAATCTACTGAAATAGCATTTAACAAAAAGGCCGCATCCCTATCCGATTCAGCCTTATCAACAGCAGTATAAGCGGCACAATTAATTATAAAATTAACCGGATTCTGTTCCACAAAATCTTCAATAACCCCTAATTTAGTAATATCTAAATCTTCTATATCGGTAAAAATAAATTGGTGAGTACTATTTTTGCTTAAGTATTTTAATTCACTTCCCAATTGACCGTTTGCACCGGTTACTAATATTTTATATTTATTTGCCATACACAAAATTAATTTCTGCATCCCTTAAATCTGGAGCCACCTTATCTTTGGTAGAAATAATTTGATTTTCAGTAGGAATTTTCCAGTCAATATTTAAGGATACATCGTTCAAATTTATTCCTCTTTCGCTTGCCGGATGATATATATTATCGCATTTGTATGAAAATATAGTTTCATCAGAAAGCACTGAATAACCATGAGCAAAACCCTTAGGTACAAAGAGTTGTCTCTTATTTTCCTCACTTAATTCCACAGCTTCCCACTGACCAAATGTTGGTGAACCTTTTCTTATATCAAGTGCCACATCAATAACTTTTCCCTTTATTACCCGAACTAATTTTGCCTGAGAAAAAGGTGCTAATTGATAATGCAATCCGCGAATTACACCATATCCTGAAAAAGCTTCATTATCCTGAATAAAATCACTATAAATTTCACTTTCTTTATACCTTTCTATTTGATAGCTTTCAAAAAAATAACCTCTTTCATCGCCGAATACTTTTGGCTCAATAATAACGAGTCCTTCAATTTTTGTTTTAGTAATTTTCATAAATAATGTAAAAGTTAACTAATTGGCCCTATTTCCTTAAGTAAATTATCGAAATAACTTATAGTTTTCACCAAGCCTTCATTCAATTCAATCTCGGGTTTCCAATTGTTCAATTTTTCTTTTGCCAATGAAATATCTGGTCTTCGTTGCGTTGGATCATCCTGAGGCATTGGCAAATAAATAATTTTTGAATTTGAATTTGTCAGTTTAATTACCTTTTGGGCTAGCTCTAAAATAGTAAATTCATTTGGATTGCCAACGTTTACCGGTCCAATAAAATTTTCGGTATTCATCATACGAATCATAGCTTCCACTAAATCATCGACGTATTGAAAACTTCTGGTTTGCAAGCCGTCTCCATAAACTGTAATATCCTGGTTTTGTAAGGCTTGAATAATAAAGTTTGAAACCACACGACCGTCGCTGGGGTGCATTTTTGGCCCATAAGTATTAAAAATTCTAACAATTTTAATATCCACCTTATTTTGATTATGATAGTCCATAAATAAAGTCTCCGCACAACGTTTTCCTTCATCGTAACACGAACGAATACCAATGGGATTCACATGCCCCCAGTAATCCTCCTTTTGGGGATGAACTTCAGGATCGCCATACACTTCACTAGTTGATGCTTGCAATACTCTTGCTTTAATTCGTTTTGCTAAACCCAACATGTTTATAGCCCCCATTACTGATGTTTTAGTAGTTTTTATGGGATTGTATTGATAATGAATAGGCGAAGCCGGACAAGCTAAATTGTAAATCTGATCAACTTCAACAAAATATGGCATTATAACATCATGTCTAACCACTTCAAAAAAATGATTATCCATTAAATGAATAATATTTCTTTTATCGCCTGTAAAATAATTATCTAAACAAATTACCTGATTGCCTTCATTCAACAATCGCTCACATAAATGTGATCCTACAAAACCAGCTCCACCTGTTACCAGAATTTTTTTCATTAAATTGTATTTAAATTAAACATAAAAAAGGAATGATTTTATTCCTTTTTTATGCAACTACATATAAAATATGTGTTTGTATTTTTAATTTTCAAAACTAAGTGCTTATTTATAATTGCTGCAAAAATACAATAAATATAGGTACAATTAAAAAAGTCAGCTGTTATTTACTTTCATTTCCAATAAATAAGGGAAAACAAATAATTTGTATTTAAAAATATAGAGGTCAGAAGATAAGTTCATATGAACAAAAGCTGCAATTATAAGGGTTTATTATATGTACAAATGCTGTCAGGAGCTACGCACGCTGACAGATTTGACTTGACATGATCCGAATGTTTTGTCAGCGTTTCTCTCACGTAGTTAACATACAGCCTCTATAAAAATATTCTGCCTGCTTAATTTAAAGTGCATTAATTTTTGTAGTTTTGAATTGTATTAACAAAATATTATGGGTCATGATTAAATTTTTAAAAGCATTTTTTCTAGTTGGAATTATTTTTTTTAGCACAAATACTTTCGGGCAATATTTACCCTCGTCGTACGAATCTCTCTTCAACGAAATTGTACTAAACTTTGAAGAAATTCGCGGTGGAAATTCTTTAAATGATGGAAAAGAATCACTGCGCTTACTTGACAATGAAAAAATTATTCTTAGAATAGAGCATAAGAGGAAAATTAAAACACTAACTTTTATTAAAGAAGCTGACGAAGAAGGTAGTAAATTCTGGGTATCGGGCAACAAACTCACAACAGATATGGTAAATAAGTTTGAGAAAGATCTTACAAAATCACTCGAAAATATGCTGGAATTATCGAGAGAAGAAGCAAAAAAGGATTAGTTATATATATTGTAAAGTAAAAAAGAGCTTTTTGTAAACACATTACAAAAAGCTCTTTTTATTTGATAATTCGTCCCATTAAACTCAATATTTACTAAATAACATATAACCTCCTGTTTTTTAGTAAAAAAACCCTCAATTAATTTGTCTTTTAAAGTATAATAGCGTTATTTTGCGCAAATTTCAAATAATATAATGTCTAACTCATTAATTTTTTAGTATTTAAATGGAAAACAAAGAAGAAGTGCAAGCTCAGGAAGTTGAGCAAACAGAAGAAGTTTCACCGAAGCAGAAAGAAGTTGTAGTTGAAGCAAAAAATCAAAATGTAAATCCAGATGAATTTGACTGGGATGCATATGAAAAAAATCCATTAGATGTTTCTAATGAACGTAAAGAACTTGAAGATCTTTACGGAAAAACTTTATCTTCGATTTCAGAAAACGAAGTAATTGATGGTCTCGTAGTTGCAATGAATAAGCGTGAAGCGCTTATCAACATTGGTTACAAATCAGAAGGTGTAGTGAATATGAACGAATTTCGCTACAACACTGAGCTAAAAGTTGGCGATAGCGTTGAAGTTTTCGTTGAAAGCCAAGAAGACAAAAACGGCCAATTAGCACTTTCTCACAAAAAAGCACGTGCGTTGCGCTCATGGGATAGAGTTAATCAAGCTCTTGAACAAGACGAAATTATTAAAGGTTACATTAAATGTCGTACTAAAGGTGGTATGATTGTAGATGTATTCGGAATTGAAGCCTTCCTTCCAGGTTCACAAATTGATGTGAAACCAATTCGCGATTACGATATTTATGTAAACAAAACCATGGAATTCAAAGTGGTGAAAATTAACCACGAATTCAAAAACGTTGTTGTATCTCACAAAGCACTTATTGAAGCTGAGCTTGAGCAACAAAAGAAAAATATTATTGCAAAACTTGAAAAAGGTCAGGTTCTTGAAGGAACTGTTAAAAATATTACTTCATACGGTGTATTTATCGACTTGGGTGGTGTTGACGGACTTATTCACATTACAGACCTTTCATGGGGACGTATTACTCACCCAGAAGAGATTGTACAATTAGATCAAAAATTAAATGTTGTTATTCTTGATTTTGATGACGACAAAAAACGTATTGCTTTAGGTCTTAAACAACTAACTCCTCATCCATGGGATGCTTTAGATACTAACTTAAATGTTGGTGATAAAGTTAAAGGAAAAGTAGTTGTTATGGCTGATTACGGTGCATTCGTTGAAATTGCAACTGGCGTTGAAGGTCTTATCCACGTTTCTGAAATGTCATGGTCACAACACTTACGCAGCGCTAACGAATTCTTAAAAGTTACTGATGAAGTAGAAGCTGTTATCTTAACACTCGATCGTGATGAAAGAAAAATGTCTCTTGGAATGAAGCAATTAAAAGCTGATCCATGGGAGAAAATTGAAGAATCATATCCTGTTGAGTCTAAACATAAAGCCAACGTACGTAACTTTACAAACTTTGGTGTATTTGTTGAAATCGAAGAAGGTGTTGACGGATTAATTCACATTTCTGATTTATCATGGACTAAGAAAATTAAGCATCCAGCTGAATTTACATCTATTGGTGCTGAAATTGAAGTTTCTGTTTTAGAAATTGATAAAGATAACCGTAGATTACGTTTAGGACACAAACAACTAGAAGAAAATCCTTGGGACGTATTTGAAACTTTATTCCAAGTTGATTCAATTCACGAAGGAACAATTATCGAATTAGCTGACAAAGGTGGTATTATTTCATTACCATACGGAGTTGAAGGATTCTGTACTCCAAAACACTTAGTTAAAGAAGACGGATCACCAGCTAAATTAGAAGAAAAATTAGACTTCAAAGTAATTGAATTCAATAAAGACGCTAAGAAAATAATCGTTTCTCATGCAAGAGTATTCGAAGATGTTCAAAGAGCTGAAGATAGAGCTAAAAGATCAAGTGAATCAAAATCAAATAAAAAAACAGCTAAAAAATTAGTTGATAATATTGAAAAAACAACACTTGGTGACATTTCTGCTTTAGCTGCGCTAAAGGATGAAATGGAAACTTCTGAAAAAGCTAAGAAAGAAAGTAAGGCAAAAGCAGCTCCAAAAGCTGAGGCTAAAAAAGAAGAAACTCCTGAAGCAAAAGTAGAAGCTACTGAAGCAAAAGAAGAAGTTACTGAAGCAGCCCCAAAAGCTAAAGCCACAAAGGAAGAAGCTCCAAAAGCTGAAGATGAAGCAAAACCAGAAGCTGAAAGCGCAGAATAATTGACAATAAATGAGATAGCAATATCTTATAATATTATACAAACACCACTTAGGAATTTTCTAAGTGGTGTTTTTGCTTTAAATATAACTGATTCAATTAGCTAAAAGTCATGCAACTCTACTGTTTATTGGATTTATCAAAAAAAAGTAAATCATTTTATGCATATTTGATGAATAGTTTTATTATATTTGATAAAAATCGAATATTAACCATGTTAAAAATCGCAGTTCATGGAATTCAAAATTGAAAAATTAGATAATTACACTCAGATTCAAGTTATGATTGATAAACTTGATACACATATTGCTCCGTCTTTAAAATCGGAATTGGTTTTAATTGCTGGTAATGGTGAAAAAAACATTGTTCTAGATTTGAGTAATTGTCGTTACTGTGATTCATCAGGATTATCGGCAATACTTGTTGCAAATCGCCTTTGTAAAAATGCAAATGGAATTTTTGTACTATCGGGGTTGCAAACCGCAGTTGAACGATTAATAACTATTTCACAATTAGACACAGTATTAAACATAACTAATACGGTTGAAGAAGCCGCACAGATCATTGTCAAGGAAGGAGCTTAATGACTTTTTCTCTTACGATACTTGGGAGTAGTGCAGCTTTGCCTACTCCCTACCGTTTTTCAACCGCTCAAGTACTTAACGTTCTTGAGCGGTTTTTTTTAATCGACTGTGGTGAAGGAACTCAAATTCAATTCCGAAGATTTAAAATAAAAAGCAGCAAAATAAACCACATATTTATTAGTCACCTTCACGGCGATCATTTTCTGGGAATTTTTGGTTTCATTTCAAGCTTGAACCTACTCGACCGTAAACAAGCTTTGTACATTCATGGTCCTTTCAAATTAAAGAACCTGATTGATCAGTATATTTCAACCTTTGATCGTGGCTTAGGATACGAAATTATTTTCCAGCCCTTGCATTACGACGGCATAGAATTGATTTATGAAGATGACAAAGTAACTGTTGAATCTATTCCTTTGCGCCATAGAATTCCTACCTGTGGTTTTATTTTTAAAGAAAAAGAGCGTTTGCGAAATATAAAAGGAGAAGTAATAAAAGAACTTAAAGTTCCTATTAAATGCTTGCAACAAATTAAAGAAGGTGAAGATTACGTAGATGATTCAGGAAAAATATTTCCAAATAAAAATTTAACTACAGATCCTCCAAAACCCAGATCGTATGCTTTTATTTCAGACACTGCAAAAAACCCACAAATTATTGAACACATAAAAGATATTGATTTATTATACCACGAGGCTACCTTTGCCGATGAAGGAAAAAAAAGAGCTAAACAGACTGGACATTCAACAGCACGTCAAGCTGCCGAAATTGCCAAATTAGCCAAGGCAAAACAATTAATTTTAGGTCACTTTTCAAATAGATATAAAAGCTTAGAACCATTATTAATTGAAGCAAAAGAAGAATTCTCAAATACCGATCTAGCAATTGATGGAAAAGTATTCAATATTCCTTTATCAAAGCATAATTAATGGTCAGCAATCCTATTAATTAATAATAATTAATACCTTTTGTCTTTTCACTTATTTAAAGCAAAACTGAGACATAAAATCCATCCATTTCGAAGCAAAATATTTATCTTTGCGCCAAAGTAAAATGCAAATCCAAAATAAAATATCGTGCAGGAAAAAATTCTTATTCTAGACTTTGGATCACAATACACCCAGTTAATTGCTCGCAGAGTTAGAGAACTTAATATTTATTGTGAAATCCATCCCTATAATCATTTTACAATTGACGATTCTATAAAAGGAGTTATATTATCAGGAAGTCCATTCTCAGTTAGAGATGAAAACGCTTTAATTCCAGATTTATCGAAAATTAAAGGTAAACTGCCTTTACTTGGTGTTTGCTATGGTGCTCAATATTTAGCACACAATTATGGTGGAGAGGTTCTTCCATCGAATCATCGCGAATACGGAAGAGCCAATTTAGCCTATGTAAATAAAGAACATGCATTATTTAAAGGTGTTAGCGATAATTCTCAGGTTTGGATGAGTCATGGCGATACCATTGCCAAATTACCTGACAATTTCAATATAATAGCTAGTACTGCTGATGTTAAAGTGGGTGCTTACGAAATAGAAGGTGAAACTACCTTTGCCATACAATTTCATCCAGAAGTTTATCACAGTACCGAAGGCCTGGTAATTATAAAAAACTTTGTGGTTGATGTTTGTGGATGCCAACAAAATTGGACTCCCGATTCTTTCGTTGACACAACGATTAAGGAGTTACAAAATAAATTGGGAAACGATAAGGTAGTTTTGGGTTTATCGGGTGGAGTAGACTCAACCGTAGCCGGAATTTTATTACATAAAGCCATAGGGGAAAATCTTACTTGTATTTTTGTTGATAATGGTTTGTTGCGCAAAAATGAATTTGAACAAGTGCTTGACTCTTACAAACATATGGGTTTAAATGTGATTGGAGTGAATGCATCAGACATGTTTTATAAAGATTTAGCAGGAATTTCAGAACCTGAAGCAAAACGTAAAAGCATTGGTAAAAACTTTATTGATGTTTTTGATGCAGAAGCAAAAAAAATACAGAATGTTAAGTGGTTAGCACAAGGAACCATTTATCCCGATGTTATTGAATCTATTTCAGTTAATGGACCATCGGCAACTATAAAATCACATCATAATGTGGGCGGTTTGCCAGCGAAAATGAAACTAAAAATTGTTGAACCTTTAAATTTACTTTTTAAAGACGAAGTTCGCCGAGTGGGAAAAGCTTTAGGAATCGATCCTCTTTTATTGGGTCGTCATCCATTTCCAGGACCTGGATTAGCCATCAGAATTTTAGGCGAAATAACTCCTGAACGTGTTCGAGTTTTGCAGGAAGCTGATAATATTTTTATTTCTGCATTGAAAGAAGATGGTTTATACGATCAGGTTTGGCAAGCTGGAGCTATGCTTCTAAATGTAAATTCTGTAGGTGTTATGGGCGACGAAAGAACCTATGAAAATGTTCTTGCCTTAAGAGCCGTATCGTCAACCGATGGAATGACCGCCGATTGGGTTCATTTACCTTACGAATTTTTAGCAAAAGTTTCGAACAAAATAATTAATCAAGTTAAAGGTATAAACAGAGTTGTTTACGACATTAGTTCGAAGCCACCTGCAACTATTGAGTGGGAATAACTAAACCATCAAAATATTTAAAATAGGCCGCATCAAGAAATTGATACGGCCTATTTATATTTTATAATCGCTAAAAGTTCTTTAACTGGCCGCTTTATTGTGCATCAGCATTTTTACTGCCTCGTTGAGCGAACCAGCACGAATTATGTTTCCAGTATTTACAAAAAATATTTCATCTGCATTCGCAATGGTATTTAGTCGATGGGCTATGATTACTTTTGTAGTAGTTGTCGGTAACTTTTGCAAAATTTCATCTAATAGTTTTTCGGTAACAGTATCAATATTGGCTGTTGCTTCATCCAAAATTAGCAAATCGGGTTTTCGTAATAAAGCCCGCATAAATGCAATAAGTTGCTTCTGTCCCAAACTAATTCCATCACCCGAAATATCTACCATAGTATCTAAACCATTATCAAAACGCTCAAGCAAGGTTTCCAATCCAGTGTCTTTAAAAATTTGTTTTAATTTCCCATTTTCAAAATCCTGATAGGTTTGATTTCCGTACAGAATATTTTCTCGAATGGTTCCACTAAACAAAAAGGGATCCTGCAATATAAATCCAACCTTTGTTGTCCTATCTTCTGGTTTATAGGAACGAATATCGCAACCATCCAATAAAACTTCTCCTTTGCTTGGATCGAACAAACGAGCTATGAGCGAAGCTGTCGTTGTTTTTCCACCTCCGGTTGGGCCAACAAAAGCGTAAGTTTTTCCACGTTCCAAATTAAAATTTATTTGATGCAATACTTCGGTTCCATTGGGATAGGAAAATGAAACATTATTAAACGATAGTAATGATTCCGATTTATTTTCTGTTGCCACTTCCATAAGCTCCATATTATTTTCCATGTTTAGGATTTTAAGAATTCGATCCCACGCTGCTAACGCAATCTGAAAATTTGCCCATAATGATGCCATTTGTCGCAAAGGATTGTAAAAACTGCTTACATATGCAATAAAGCTAATTAACAAACCAATAGTAAAATTATGGGTTGCAATCAAATAAATTCCATAAGTAAGCACTATCATCTGCCCCATATTTGCAAAAAACGAATATACAGGCATAAATAAGTTATTGGCTACTCCGGCATTAATGGCTGTATTATAATTATTGCGATTAGCTTCGCCAAAACGTTTCCGAAAATAATCGCGCCGATTAAATGCCACAATAACTTTAAAATTATTCAAGCTTTCCTGAATCTCAGAACTCAAATCACCTAAACTTTTAAGATTTTTTCCGTTCCTTTTTTTCACCCATGGCGATACAAATTTTGTAAAAACCCACAATATCAATGCTGGTGATAAGGCGGCTGCACCTAAAGGTAAATTAATGGAAAGCAAGAAGATTGCCGCCCCTATCATTATTAAAATAGAACGAACAAACTGCATAAGCGACTGCGAAAAAAACTGGTTAATTTTATCGGTATCATTATTGATTCTTGAAATTAAATCTCCGGCTTTGTTCTGATTAAAAAATTCAACCGGCAGTTCTTGTATCTTATTAAAAACTGTATTCCGTAAAGTAAATAGCATTCGCTGGCCTACCGTTCCCATAAGTTTGGTCTGAATGTAACCCGCAGCCAAAGCAATTATAAACATAATAAGCAAAATACCACTAAACATTAAAACTCCCTGATACTGTTTTGTTTGAATATAATTGTCAATGGTATATCCAATAATTACAGGCCCAATTAAATTTAAAATAGCAGTAATTAACATGGCGATAAAAGCGCTAAGTAAAATTCGCTTCTCTTCCACCATGCTTCCAATCAGCGTTTTTAAAGACCCAAGTGTTGATTTCTTCTTTTGAGTAGTATCTTGAACAGTATTAAGATTGTAATCCATTTAAATAAAATATATTTATTGCTTACGCTGTTTCATAATGACTAGTACTTAACTGTGAATTATAAATTTGAACGTATTCCGGACAGGTTTCCAGCAAGTCTTTATGCCGACCAGTTGCTATTACCTCACCCTCCATTAACAGTATAATTTGCTCAAAGCTTTTTACGGGTGCAATTTTTTGAGTAACCGATATCAAGGTTAGATTCGGATAATTAGCCATTACATTGCACAAGATTTTTTGTTCTGCTTGTCTATCCACTCTTGCAGTAAAATCGTCAAGTAATAATATTTTCGGATTTAAAGCCAAAGCTCTAGCCAACATTATGCGTTGTTTTTGACCTCCTGACAGACTGGTTCCCCGCTCCGAAACCAAGGTATCCAATTTATTAGGCAAGCCATTTACAAACTCTGTCAATTCAGCTGTATCAAGCGCTTTTTGCAGATCTTCATCGCTTACTGTATCGCTAAAAGCAATATTTTCACGCAAACTCAAATTAAACATCACACTATCTTGAAAGACAAAACCAATCTGCTTATGAAACATCTCTTTTTTATAATCATCAATTAAAGTTCCATCAAAACTTACCCCTCCCGAATCGGGTTTTATAAGTCCTGTTAACAAATAAAGCACTTGACTTTTACCCGCAGCTGTAGGCCCAATAATGGCTGTTTGTGAACCTGATTTTATTGAAAATGAAACGTCATTCAATGCGGGTTTCCCATCGTATAATACGGAGATATTTTTTAATTCAATGGCTCCTTGCAACGATTTTTCAACTAAGCCTAAATCTTTAGTATCAGGAGCTTTCAGCACTTTGTATATGCGTTCATACGATGCCGATGCTTGAGCTATAATGTTGCTCATAAATCCAATTACAATAATAGGAAATATTAACAGCGTAATATAACTATTAAATGCAGCAAAATCGCCCAGCGACAAGGTTCCGCTTATTACAAAATGCCCTCCTAAAGCCAAAATTGTTAAGGTTGCCAAGTTTGCAACAAAAGTAATCACCGGAATTAAGGTTGCAAACAAAGTAACTATTCCAATCCCAATTTCTTTAGCTTCGGTATTTGCCGAAAGGAATTTTTTATATTCTAACTGTTGTGAATTAATAACCCGAATAATAGCAGACCCCAAAATACTTTCATTGATTACTTTATTTAACCAATCGATTACTTCGCGACCTCTTTTAAATAACACGCGCACCTTTTTTAAAACCAAATAAAAAGCGACTCCAATTATTGGTATCATAGCAAATACGGGCAATGCCAATCGCCAATTTATAAGAAACAATAAAATACAAGTTCCTATAATCATAACAATTGACGACACAATAGAAGTTACCGCCTGTGCTACAAACATTTTAACCGAATCCATGTCGGAGGTTAGATTAGTTAATAATTTTGAGGGATTCGACTTTTGAATAAAAGAAAAACTCTGCATGGAGATTTTATCAGAAAGCTTTTTCCTCAAATCAAAAGCCACCCGCTCCGATGCAAAAGTTTGAATGATGGTTTGTAAATAACTAAAAACAAAAATAATAGTGGCTGCCACCAAAAATTGTATGATTGCTGTCTTTAACACATAATTACCCTCAGTAAAAGAATCGATAGCATGTGAAATAATTTGGGGAATAACCAGATTAACTCCATTTCCAACCAAGGTCAAAATAATTAACAAAATAACCTGCCCCCGATAAGCTTTTAAAAGTCCAAAAATATTAGCTTTATCTTTTTTGTTTTTATGTTCTTTATCCATGATTTTTTAAGCGCTTAATGCCAACAAAGGAAATTCAAAAATTCGAAATTCATACAAAACAATCGGCAAATTGTTTGGAGATATCGGCAAACAAACAATATAATAAGAAGTGAATTTGATAAAAATCGTCGACTAAATAATTAATATAGTTATTATCCTCAAAAAAAAGATTGCTTTTTCCACATGGGGATTAACGTTTGGTTGATTCTTTTGCCAGTTGATGACAGAAGTCTTGTTTCATATTTCCAGAATGGCCTTTAATCCATTTAAATTCAACAAATTTATCTTCGCACAAACGATAAGCATTTTTCCAGCTTTCAGCATATTTTACATCCTCACCAAAAGCTGTTTGCCAATTATTATGCCTCCAAAAATGGCACCATTGAACCAAACCTCTAATTACAAAGCGACTATCGGTATTAACTTGTAACTTTTTTATAGCCTGCAAGCGCTGTAAACCTTCCGTTACAGCAAGCAGTTCCATTAAATTACTGCTCCCATCATCGAACGATTTGAAAAATATTTCTTGTTTACCATTAGGGTCTTCAGTAAATCCACCATAACCCGCCTTCAAAGTTTCACATGCAAATGATCCATCGGCATAAATTTTATGAATGTCTGTAGTAGCTGAATCACTGGTTGTGATATCCAGTTTGTCATTCCTCCTATCTACACGGATAAATTTGTTAAAATCACTTTCGTTTAGAAAATTAAAGTCTTCGATAAAAACACAATTTATAATTTGCCCAACCTTTATATTTCCCTTAAGGGCTGAACGAATAACCTTTTCGAACTGAAACTGGTTCTTACGAATAGTTATGGCAAGAGTATTTTCATGTTTTAAAATAAGAATACCGTCCGAAGTGTAAAAATTAAGACGGTTATTTTCCAGCTCATTAAAAATGTAGCAAGCAATAATTGAATCGCTAATAGTCTCAATTTGTATGGTAATTTTTATTGGCATCAATTCAAAAATATATTAATTACTAAAAACTACTTTCAGCAATTAATATAATAATTATTATTGATACAAGAACAATACTAATACGCACTAGCTTTCCATTCCTTTAAATACGCTTTTTTTAAGAATCGATACCATTTATCATATTGAGCATATTCCTCCACTTTTTCTTTAGGGTCAGTTCCATCGCCATTTTCACGATCGTTTCTTGCCAATTGAGCACCCAATAAACTTTGATTATCCTTACTCCATGTAGCAATATATTCGCGTGATCGCAATTCTTCCAACATTATTAGCGCAGTATCAGTTTTTGTTTCGTTGGTATAATATTTCACCGAATAATCAATCAATTGTCCTGCTTTATTAGTTTTAAGGAAAGAAAAAAGGTTTTTATGTTGAATGCCAAAATTATCGGTGCACGAATCGTTATAAAACTTGGTAACAATCAAGTATTCTTCAATTACATCTCCAAAGTCTTTATCTTCAAGTATTTTAGAAATTCGTTCTATTTTTTTCTGGTAGCTTAACATGGAGCTTATTTCATTCTCAATACCTAGTCTTTCTGCTGTATTTAATTGACAATCGGGGTTTGACTGGGTAACTGACTTTGCTTTTTGCAAGGCTTGTGAAGCTAACACAAAGTCTTTTTTCACAATAAACTTTTTAGCAGCTCTAATTTGAATATTGTATTCGTACTGAGCCTGATCGCAGGCTCCACCTTTTACTTTTATTTGTAAGTTCTTAATTAGGGTAACAACTTCTTCATTTTCGCCTAATTTATAGCTAATCATTAAGCTCTTGGCTGTTCTAAGTTTATCGGCTGCATCGTTTACTTTTAAGGTTTCAACAAACGACTCTCCTTGAATACATAATAATTGAATGTAACTAACAACCGCTTTATTTACCTTTTCAAGCAAATCAACTTGCTTTTGAACTTCAAATTCCTTTTCAATATCCAATGCTTCTTCATAATATGCCAAAGCCTCACGACTTTTATTTCTTCCATAAGCTTCATCACCAATTTGAATAAGCTCATTATATTTTAATTGATTAGCAGCCACTAATAGCTCAGCCATTTTTTCATTAGCCTCTAAACTATTTTGAGAACGAAAGGTTTCTGCCTCTTTAAGTAAAAGCAAGGCAGAATCGGCTAACTCATTTGAAATTGCATCTTCAACCAGTGTAATTAAATTAATATATTGTGCTTTCACAGCTTGAGCCATTAGTTCTGTTAGCTCCTCGCTACAACTAATTACCTCGTATTTTTTACATAAAATAGTAGCTTGAGTAAATGCAAATAAGGCCGAATCGGGAACTGCCTTTTCCAATAGCTTTTTACCATAGGCCATCCAAGCAGTATATAAATCTTTTAATAATTCATGTTCCTTTTCAGGATTGCTAATATAATTGCGATGCTGATATCTAAATTCACCTAAAGAATCGATATTTTGTTGAGCTTTTTGTAAGAGATTCGCTTCAATTTGGATTTTTGTTTTATTCACCAAACCCTCGTATGATGCCATGTATAATCCGCCACGGATTTGTTCGAACTCTGCAAAATTTTTGATCCCCTGAATTTTTGAAGCATAGTCCTGAGCCTTTGTAAACCAAGTTAAAGCTTCGTCGTATGCTGCTTTTTCCAGATGCTTATTAATAATATCAATCCACTTATAGATAACCGATTCTGCTAACTTAATGGTAGCGTATCTAGTATCGGTATCTGGCGACATGCTACCTATTATTTTCACACAGATATCAATTGCTGCTTGATAATTTTCTTTTTGAAATTCAAGATTTGACAACTCATAATAAGGGGGTGCATAATTCGATTTTTCAGCTATTGATTGCTTAAAAAAAGAACTTGCTTTTTCTGTATTTTTCCAATCTAACCAGTCTTTACCTTTTTTGTAATAGGCAATATGCATATTATCAATGGTATTCTCAATTTCCTTTTTAATAGCTTTATTACGAACCTCTACCCTACCTAAATGTGATTTGAATTGTATAGGATCGCTGGCATTTAAATCTAGCTTGCTTGTAAAACGTTGCGACTTAATCTGATTAAATGCTTTTACATTATCAATGGTTTGCTGCCTAAAAGTCTCAAGCATTTCCAATGAATCGCTTCTAATTTTATCCAATTCTTTATCAATCATATTCAGGCGAGCATCGGCATTATAATAAGCATCAATGGTTGTAACAAAATTATCGAGTTTTGTTAAATCTCCTTTATCAAAACCAAAACTTACATCTTTTAAATATAGCTTATAACCAGGCAAATCATAGGTATCAATAAAACTTTCTTTAAAAACATTAGCTCCATTTTTAAACCTAGCATTATTAATAGTTTCTGTTTTTAGCACATTAGCTTCATTGTCTTCCCAAACGTAAGTAAAACTCAGTAAACTAGGAGATAAAAACCCATTAATAGAGAATTTTTGATAAGCAATATCGTTGGTAAACACAAAATTACCCACGGCAATTTTTAGCTCCAACTTATTATTTGTTTTTATAATGCTTTGATGCTCTTTAACCGTATAAGTTAGTTTTACTTGATTTGAGGGCTGAGCAAGAGCTTTTGAAACGATAGCTAACACTTCATTAGTTACATTTTCATTGGAATTCGATTCCGTTATAACTATTTGTTTTTCAACACCCTCTTGTAATAAAGTTGCTGTTTGGGAAAATGAATTTAGTGTTATAAATCCTAGAAATACTAATGAATACAGTTTCTTACACATCGTTTTATACTATTGGTAATTTTTGCTAAGGTAAATCATTTAATCCCTTATATTTTACAGACCCTAAGGAAGTAATTAACGAAGTTTTTAACAATTATATCAAAGGATGAAAAATGAAGGATGAAAAATGAAAAATAATGCAGCTAATTTTATTCTGGATAAAAGAAACTCTATATAGAGAACGAAGAACTGGCTACTGATTACTGAAAACTGAAAACTGAATACTGCGGACTGAAGACTGAAGACTGGAAACTGCTAACTGAATACTGCTAACTGGGAACTGCTGACTGAAGACTGCAGACTGGAAACTGCGGACTGAAAACTGATTACTGAAAACTGCTCAACAACAGGCCTAATAAACTATGAAAATATGTACACCTTTTTGATATTTGAGACACCTTAACTATTACTAATATAAACACTAAAAAAGTGGAAAATAAAAATATCGCAAAAGCAGGAAACATAGGACCAAAGGTTCGTTCCGACTGTCATGTTGAATTAGAATTATTATCGAACGGAGGCATCCAACTTGATATTAAAAGCAAAGTAGGAACCTTATACGGAAAGTCTATTGAAGAATTGGTGCATCAAGTGTTAAAATTTTATGAAATTGAACATGCTCGCATTGAACTTATCGATAGAGGTGCCTTACCTTGGGTAATTACTGCACGTATTGAGGCTGCCATTAAGCAACTAAAAGATACCGATAAAGAGTTTCTTCCTGAAATGATTGAAGAAGCAAAATATGCGACTAAAAAGGAAAGATTCCGTTTTTCGCGTTTGTATTTACCTGGCAATTCGCCAAGCATGTTTTTAAATGCAGGCTTGCACGAACCCGATGGAGTTATTCTTGATTTAGAAGATGCAGTTGCTCCAGCAAAAAAAAATGAAGCCAGACTATTGGTGAGAAATGCTCTCCGCGCATGCAATTTTTATGGTTGCGAAAGAATGGTTCGGATAAATCAAGGCGATCGAGGTATTGAAGATTTAAAACACGTTGTTCCTCATAATTTGCACATTCTGCTAATTCCTAAACTTGAAGATGCTGCATATATTAAAGAAGTAGAAAACGAGGTTGACCGAATTTGCAAAGAAAAAAATATTGAAAACAATATATACTTCATGCCAATTATCGAAAGTGCATTAGGTGTTGAAATGGCCTTTGAAATTGCAAAATCGTCAGATAAAATAATTGCTTTAGCTATTGGACTAGAAGATTTTACTGCCGATTTAGGTGTTAAAAGAACTAACGAGGCTCATGAATCACTTTATGCAAGAACCCGATTGGTAAATGCATGTCATGCAGCAAAAATACAAGCTATTGATTCTGTTTTCTCTGATGTATCGGACATGGAAGCGCTGTATAAAAATGTTAAAACAAGTAAAGGATTAGGATTTATTGGTATGGGCTGCATACACCCACGACAAGTGCCGGTTATTAAAAAAGGCTTTGCACCTGAGGCTGATGAAATTGAAAAAGCTAAAAAAATTGTTTTTGCAGCTCACGAAGCTGAGAAAAAAGGTTTAGGCGTTGTTGCTTTAGGTTCAAAAATGATTGATCCTCCTGTAGTAAAGCGTCATATGAAAAATATTGAATTAGCTTTAAAACTTGGCTTACTTGAGCAAGGGTGGGAGGAACAAATGAATGAATAATTAGCCCGAAAAATTATGCTTCGCATGAGCTAAAGGTTCGGGACTTAATTATTACTCCCTCTGGTCGTGAGACCACTTCGCTTGGTTGAGAAGCTGTTTGTGCCTGATTGACAACGTGTTGGTTTTAGAACCTTAATTTATACAATAGCCCAAAAGTGGGCTATGAATTTGAATCTCAAAACGTGCAATAAACACAATAAAACCAACACTTTACGCAAACAGAATCTCTTTTCTCATGAATTATGGGGGTTAATGTGTAATTAATCATAAAAAAAACGACCTCTTTTGGAGGTCGTTTTTTTTATATCATTCAATACTAATTGTAAATTACCAATTAATAATTGATTAAAATCTTCTTTCTTTAATTCTAGCTTTTTTACCAGTAAGCTCACGCAAGTAGAAAATACGTGCACGACGAACTTTACCATGTTTGTTAACTTCAATTTTGTCAATAAATGGAGAATTCAAAGGGAAAATTCTTTCAACACCCACATTACCAGACATTTTACGTATAGTAAATGTTTTAGTAATACCGGTTCCTTTTAATTGAAGAACGATTCCTCTAAATTGCTGAATTCTTTCTTTACTACCCTCTTTAATTTTGTAGTCAACAGTAACAGTATCGCCAGCTCCAAATTTAGGATATTCACCCTCTTTAGTAAATTCCTGCTGAACAAGTTTCATTAAATCCATTGTTGTAATTTTTTAATTTAATTTGTTATACATAATGTATCAAGCTCCTATGTCAAATGAAAGAGATTATGCATAAAATCGCTGCAAAAGTAATGCTTTATTTTTATTTTTCAGCATCTTAAACTTTTTTTTTACAAAAAAGTGCCCGCAATACACGGGCACTTAATCAATATTATATTAAACTGTTAATGAGTATCTCCACCAGGCATTAAAAATTGTTCGCCTGTTTCTTTAACTACTCTTTTGTAAAACTCCTCACCATAACCTGGCTGTTTTACTTCTGGAGTGTAATATTTATACCCTTCGGGAACCTGACGGTTTGTTTTAATGTTACCATCCATGTATTTTACAAATAGGTACTGATAAAATTCTTTCCAGTCCTGAGTTAAACTATTAGCTGTATTTACTGAATAATCAGTTAAAAATTCAACAGCTAAGTTTTTATCAATTTTAAGCAATTCGGCTGCAGCCAATTCAATAGCTGGAGTATAAGCAATGTATTTTTTCTCCAATGCTTGTTGTTTAGCTTCAATCTCAGGATGAATGGCGCTATAACGAGTATATGCAAAATTTGTAACTTGATTAAAAATCCAGAATGCTGATTTATTACTAAATTCCATCATAGCTCCATTTCCAACCTTAAAGCACTCAGGAACTCTATTAATTGAAGTGTAGATTGGGGTATAAACAGAACTTGCAGCATCATCAACACCAAACCAAATAATACCACCTAAACCTGCAGGACGATTGGCATTGCTATGAGCCACAAATGAAAAACCCGTTTGCTGTGTAGCAGTTGCGCGCTCGTTACAATAAGTTTTATCATCAACTTTCCATGTTAAACCTCTCCAACGATAAGGAACTCCATAAGCTCCAGCTCCCACGTCTTTACTCATGTCTAATTCTGTTCCCTCAAGGTGATTACGCATGTTATTCATTACATCGTGAACAGAAATTTTCTTTGAAGGTTTTACCCACAATGGCATTCTGTTATTTGCATAAGTTGTTTTATCATCATGAGTGATGTTTCCTTTTGCATAATCCCAATATTGATCCATTCCTTCTGACACATCGTTAAACCATGCCCAAACACGAATTTCGCAAAAACGTGCACCACCAAAATCTACGGGTGCATAGGTATCAGAAAAACTGAAATTCTTCTTATTTACTTTATCGTTAATATATCCCTTTTGCTTAGCAAACGACATTACATCTTCGGCATAAACTGTGGTAATATTTGTATCAAATATTTTATCAATATTTTTTGATGAAATAGAAGTTTTATCATTATCCCAAGGGAAAGTTGTAATACGAGCTTGGTTAGCATGTCCTGCTATATATCCATCAGGAATCATACGTGCCACCCAAACTGCTCCTTTATTCTCTTGTCCTTTTCCAATAAGCTCAAGTATCCAAACCTCATTAGGGTCAGAAATTGAGAATGATTCACCAGAACTAGCATAACCATATTTTGCCATTAAGGTAGTAATTACCTTTATTGCTTCGCGCGCATTTTTTGAACGCTGTAAGCCAATATAAATTAAACTACCATAATCCATAATAGCTGTAGAATCGTATAACTCATGGCGTCCACCATAGGTTGTTTCGCCTATGGCCACTTGATTTTCGTTCATGTTTCCAGTTACATTATATGTATGTGCTACCTGTGGAATTTCACCTAAGTATTTTCCAGTATCCCATTCGTAAACTTTTAGCATATCACCTTCTTTATAATCGGCTGCTGGCCAAAAATATAATTCACCATATAAAACATGTGAATCGGCAGCATAGCTAATAAAAGTTGATCCATCGGTTGATGCACCTTTGGTAACTATAAAGTTAGTACATGCCCAACTTGCAGTACCTGCAAGTAGTAAACTAAGTGTTAATGTTAATAATCTAATTTTTTTCATTTTTTTTAAAAATTTAATGCTCAGCTATTAACGTTCAAATGATGGGTATTGTTTGTTAAAATATCATTTGAAGAAATGTTTCAGCAATGAGCTGTTTAATTTTATTATTTGCATTAATTTACAACGCTCACAAAAATAGCAATTATATGGACTTTGAGAAATAGGAATTTACTGTTAGAGAATAGGAATTAGGATAACAATATTAAAAGTGCAGAATTATAAGCACCGACGATTAATATTTGATTCAAACCCAAATTGAGCGATTAGCTATCGCTATTCTGCTCAATCGACTGAGTTATTGTAAGGTTTTCAAATTTTTCATTTCACTCAAATTGTGAAAACCAACAATTTCTAGGTCGGGGTTAACTCTAAGTATAGCGCTTTTCATTTTATTCAAATCGCTCAACTTAGGTCAAAGTTAATTAATTGCAGAATAATTTAAAATGAAATTGACACCCGCATTTTTAATGATTGTGTGTTACAGTCTGGGCTTTAAAGCTACTCATTGGAATACAAAAGTTAATGTGTGGGATGGCGATTGAGGCTCTTTGCCAAAGCTTATCCGCTGGGATGTGTGGCGGGGCTTTGGCAATATGCCTGCAATAGCGTTAGTTAGCTCCTAATAGTTGCTGAGAACGCTTCGCTTAGTTGACTAGCTGCGAACAACAATGCCTAGCATTTCTAATAATTGGGGTTGTCCTGCTAATGCTATGGTTGCGATAGTCTTTAATTCGTAGCAATAGTCTTCCAATTCGTCCATTTTTTCATTTCTAAGTCTTGTTGCTTCTTGTGCTTGACCTTTTTCTGAAAAGGCTTCGCTGTGAAGTGTTTTTAGTGATTCTAAATCCGCTTTGTTTTGGTTAAGTGTTTCAGTTGTAATACCAAATCTTGCAATTATGGCAAGGAAAGCTAATTCGTTTAACGCCAAATTGTAAAGCTCAATTGTTTGTTTTATCCATTCATCGATGGCAGTTTCTTTGGGTGCATAAATTTTCAATCTGTTTTGCAAATCCTTATCGTTGCGCGATGCCATTTTTATAATTTTGTAATTTTTTGAAGCGGTTGCTTTACAATCACCTTTTAATTCTTGATAGGTATCAAAAGCAAGACTTTCTTCTTGTTGTTCTTTTTTTTGAGTTGCGCTCAGATTAACCACGGTGTTATAAATGTTTTCGCCTAACTTGAGGTAATCTGCATCAATACCCATAGCTAAAAGCAAGGGAGCAATTTCAGGTTTACTACTGTTGAAAATTAAAACGCGTTGTTCTTCTAGTGTTTGTGCAATTGTTTTTCTGGCCATTTTTTACTGAGTTTAAGGTTAGTAAATTCTGTTTTTGGTTATTGGAATTACTAATTTATGATAAATTGGTTAAACTCACAAAATGAAATATTAAAAAGTGTAAGTATAACATGTTTGGGTTCAAACAAAATAAGCTTTGGTACATTTAAAACATGCACAAGTACAGCCGTTTTTGCACAAGTACAGTTGAAATGTGCACAAGTACAAGCTAAACATGCGCAAGTACAGCGATTTTTGGATATGTACACTTAAAATATGGACTGGTACAAGTGAACCCTGCTCTAGTACATGTAAAACACGTAGATGTACATGAGGTTTATGCTAAAGTACATTCAAAATATGCTCTAGTACTGGTTTGCTCCCCTATAAATCGGACTTTTTAATAGATTGTTAAACAAACTTACATTTTTCGTTCTATATTTGC
>JAEINW010000067.1 GCA_016342715.1 Salinivirgaceae bacterium
AAGTGGCAGCCTTTGACCGGAATCAGTGGCAGCATATCATCGGAATGAGTGGCAGGGTTTGCTCCGGATTATCCATTTATTTCGAAAGCATGATAGCAAAAGGATATAGTATTCTAAAATGATTATTGATTAAGCTTGTTAGTTTCAATATTGAATTATTAAATGAAGCTATTTCAAATCAGTTGGATTATCCAGAAAATATAACAAGTCAATTTTTGGAAAGTGAAGTTTGTATGAAGTTATATGTATCTGAAAACTCAGAAATAAACATTGGTGATTTAAGTGCAACCAATCAAGAATTAGGAGTCTATGTTTAAAATGAAATTTCCTTCCTATATGTAAAATTCGATTTAGTAAACATTTAAATTGAATTTCTACATTTCAGTTGTTGTTGTTGTTGTTAAATAGTGGGTGTGAAGAATCTCAGCTTTATTCCCGTAAAAAAGAAAGCTGTCAAATTCATTTGACAGCTTTCTTTGTTTTATATTACTTTATTGATTATTTATCGGATGAAGAACGAATGATAAGTGTTGCAGGTACTATTATTTCTTTTGTTTCTCCCGATCCCAATTTTCCATCAATTTGTTCAAATAAAAGTTTTGCTGCCAGCGTACCAATTTTTACGGGATTTTGATCTAAGGTAGTAAGTGAAGGTTCCATATATCTGCTTCGGTTACTATTAGAGAATCCTACTACTGAAATATCTCCTGGAATGCTTAAGCCTTTTTCTTTAATGGCAAATAAGGCTCCAATAGCAACTTCATCGTTAATTCCAAAAATAGCATCAGGAGGATTTGGCAAGTTGAGCAATTTTTTAGCTTCTTCTTTAGCATCTTCAACGGTTATATTGCATCTAACAATTAGGTCTTCATCTAAAGGAATATCGTAATTAGATAATGCTGCTTTATATCCTCGAAATCGGTTTCTACCAATTAACATATGTTCTGGACCCGTTAAAAAGGCAATTCTTTTATTTCCTCTGTCAATTAAATGAGAAATAGCCATATATGCAGCATCTGCATCATTTGCAACTACTTTCGGGACATTTATTTCTTTGGATGTTCTATCAAATAATACCAAAGGAAGTTTTTGATCTTCAACGTAATGAATATGGTCGAAACTATCTGTAGCTTTTGAAAGAGAAATTATCATTCCATCAACTCTGTGATCGATAAACCCAAATACATTCTTTTGTTCTTTGGTCATGTCTTCGTTTGATGAACTAACAAATACCTGATAGCCCAAATCGTTGGCAACTTGTTCAATGCCTTTAACAACTGAGGCATAAAAAGCGCTTACAATTTGTGGAACAACGACCCCAATTGAAAATGTTTTTTGAGTTTTTAAAGCTACAGCCATTGAGTTTGGTCGGTACTTCATTTCCTTTGCCATTTTTCGAACCAGCACTTTTGTTTCTTCAGATATTTCGTGCTTATCTTGTAAGGCTCTTGATACTGTGGATATTGAAACTCCTAATGCTTTTGCAATATCTTTTATTGTCGATGCTTTCTTCATAATCAGTTTTTGAAGAGAATAACTAATTGTTTACAAATTTAGGGGGAAAACTTACTGATTGTAAGTTAAGTAATAACTAATTGTAAATACTTTTACAAAAGTACAAAATAAATTGTCAATCTTGCATTGATTTAAGAATTCGCCGACAAGTTTATTATCAGTTTAAAGGTTAAAACCCTGCAATTTATCTTCGATGAGCTCGCAAGCTCTGTTCATTGCAGTTACTTTAGTTTTTTTATCCACAAAGGACACTAAGAAATTTTCACGAAGTAACACAAAGCATTAATAACTGCTTTTTCCTTTGTGCCTTTTTGTGTGGTACTTGATGATTTTTGGTGGTTTATTTTCCAAATTATTTTACCTCAAAGAACAAAGGTTTTACAAATTCAATTTTTGGAAAGCATACCAACAGCAGCTCAGTAAACGTTTTAAGATTTATGAAGTTGAATGATTATTCTTTCTTTTTGTTTAATCCATAGTGGTTTATTCTATTTCAATAGTAAGTATTTATTTAGAAAAATATAAAAAGAGGAAAGATAATTATTCGTATAAATTGTCTTTTTGAAAACTAAGGGGCAATAATTGAGACACGTTTTCAATCACATGAATACTATCACTACCTACCATTATCACTTTAATTGACTTTTTAAATCTCATTTCAGTTTCCAAAAGTACTTGCCTGCATGATCCACATGGAGGAACAGGTGTTTTAATAAACCCATTTTCGTTACTTGCACAAATTGCAATGCTTATAACCGCAACATCAGGATGCATGGAGTTTGCATAAAACATACTTACACGTTCAGCACATAAACCTGAAGGGTATGCTGCATTCTCTTGGTTGTTTCCCGAAAAGAATTCACCATTTTCTAATAAAACGCACGCTCCAACATTAAATTTGGAGTAGGGTGCATAAGCTTTTTTTGCAGCTTCTTTAGCTTTTGATATCAATGTTTGTTCCTGATTACTTAATTCAGTCTCTGAGCTATATTCTGTTACAATAGTTTTATATTCTTTCTTAATCATAAAATGAAATTGTCTGGTTTGTAAAAAAAGTTCAAATTCCTATTAAAATTTTAATTAAGATGCTATTTCTTATATTATTGACAAAATTGTGAAAAAAATCTAAATATTGCACTATGTTTAGGAATTATTAATGAGAATTTGTATGTTTTTATGAAAAATGAATTGTTAATTAGTATTTGACAACTAATTGAACAGAATGAAATTCACTTCTAATAAAATAAGTATTTTTGCGCAAATAATATTATTAACATTTGAAAATGAAAAGGTATATACTCATTATTATATTATTCACATCTTATTATCAGATAATAGGGCAAACGTATTCTCGACAGGATTATATTATTACTTATAAAGGCATTGCTATTTCAGAAATGAAACGCACAGGTATTCCCGCAAGTATTACTCTTGCTCAAGGAATTCTGGAATCGAACAATGGAAACTCAACACTTGCATTAAAAGCAAACAATCATTTTGGAATTAAATGTCACAACGATTGGAATGGGAAAACTTACCATCACGATGATGACAGACCTAATGAGTGTTTTAGAAAATATAAAAATGCCGATGAATCTTTTTACGATCATTCTGCTTTTTTAATAAAACATAGCAGATATGCTTTTTTGTTTGAATACGAAATTACCGATTATAAAAGCTGGGCAAAAGGATTAAAAAAAGCAGGATACGCTACCCATTCAAAATACGATAAATTATTAATAAAAATTATTGAAGCTAACCAGCTGTATCAATTTGATAATAAAAAGTTCAAATTACCTAAAGAGGATAGACCTAAAGTTGTTGCACCAAATTTACTTGCTGAGGATGTCGATGATTACGCAATTGATCCTTTTGGAACGAAGGTAAAATCTACCAATAGAATTGATTATGTGATTTCAGAAGAAGGTGACACCTATGAATCGATTGCTGAAATTAATGATTTAATGTCATGGCAATTATATAAATACAACGAAAAAACTAGAGGAGCAGGTTTAGAAGCAGGAGAGATTGTTTACTTGCAACCAAAACGCAGAAAGGCGGATGTGAAATTTAAATACCACATTTTTAAAGAAGGTGATACCATGTATAATATTTCTCAAAAATATGGTATTAAGCTTAAACGCTTATTTAAACTTAATAATATGGAATTGGGCGATGAACCAACAGTTGGACAACAATTATCGTTGCGAAAAAGAATTAAACGAAAATAATTTATTCAAATTTATAATTTTCAATATTCTGAAAACCTTGTAAAAAAGCTGAAGTATTCATTCGTTTTTTACCTGCTAACTGAAGTTCATGAACAACTATAAAACCATCTTTTGCAGCAATTTTTAGACTGTTTTTTCCTTCAACAATAATTTTTCCACATGAATAATTATGTGAATTTATTTCAGAATTTGTGTAGAATATTTTAACAGAAGTTTTCTTTCCGGTAGTATCAATAATATCAGTCCATGCAGTAGGATAAGGTGAAAGCCCTCTAATTAAATTATGAATGCTTTGTGTGTTTTGATTCCAATTAATTTTACAATCGGCTTTAAAAATTTTTGGAGCATGCTTAATTTCCTTTTCAATCAAGGAATGCTGAGGTGTTTCAGAATAATTATTCTCAATAATCGATTCTGTTGTTTTTACTAATAAATTTGCTCCAACAAGCATTAACTTATCATGAATGGTGCCTGCGGTATCATTATTCGAAATTTCAATTTCTTCCTTAAAAAGTATATCGCCCGTATCAATCTCATGCTTTAAAAAGAAAGTAGTTACACCTGTTTTATCTTCACCATTAATAACTGCCCAATTTATGGGTGCAGCGCCTCTGTATTGTGGCAGTAAAGAGCCATGAAGGTTTATTGAACCTAGTTTTGGCATGCTCCAAACACTTTCTGGTAACATTCTAAAGGCAACAATTATTTGCAAATCGGCATTCAATGCTTTTAATTCTTCTTGAAAACTTGAGTCTTTCAAATTTGTAGGTTGCAGTATATGCAAGTTTTGCTCTTTGGCATATTTTTTTACGGCCGATTCATTTATTTTTTGACCTCTCCCCGCGGGCTTATCAGGACTAGTGATTACTCCAACAATGTTAAAGTCATTTTCAACAAGTGCTTTTAAGCTTTCAACGGCAAAATCGGGTGTTCCCATGAACACTATTCTAAAATCATTTTTTGTGGTCATAATCATAAAAATAAAAAGGCTGCAAAAATGCAGCCCCAAAGATAATTTATATTAATGAACTACCTCGCTGCAGACGAGGTATCAAAATATTAGAACTTTTGTTTTCTTGCAGCAAGCTGCGGTAAATATGAACCCACATTGTGGGATTAAAAGCGTAATATCTAATCTACTTTTTCGTAGCAACGCACCCAATCAATTTCAAAAGCCGATGGTAGATCGTTAGGTGTTGCTTTTTGGTTAACTCCGGCAGAAAGTATCATATATAAAGGTTCGTCGGGTATTCCTTGAGTAGCCGAGTACACTTCAAATCCATTTATTTTCCACGATAATTTTTCTGGTGTCCAATCAAGTGTATATATATAAAAGTCTTTTGAAAGGTTTGAACCATTAATTTTTTCAGTTGTTTTATTAACTGATTTCATATCATTAGCATCGCCCCAAAAGTTCGACATTTGGAATCGGTTCTTACGATCCATGTTAAATTTAAATACATCAATTTCTGGAACTATTTTTTCGCCTTTTAGCCAGAATGCCTGATATACAGGGTATTTAGAGTCTACTTTTACTTTAGCTTCAAAGCGCCCATATTTTTGTCTAAAATTGTGGGCAGTACTTAGCATTCCTGAAGTATACTCAAAATCAGTGTTAAAAAAACCATGAATTGGATTCCAAACTTTTCCTTTTGCTGATTCTTGTTTGGTAAGAATTTTAAGCGTTGTTCCGTTTAATTCAAAGTTTTTATTATCGGTATAATAATGTTTATCACCTGCTTGAACATATCTATCGTTCAATAACATTTTTCCCCAGAAGAAGCTATTCATCCACTTTTGTTCATCTATTTTTCCTGAATCAAAATCTTCTTCAAAAGTTAGTTTCCACGCTAACAATGCATCAAACTTATCAGAATCTTTAACCGAATAATACCATTTAATATTGTCTGATTTTTTTAGTTCTTCGTGCCTGCTTTCTTTTTCAAAATCTTCGGTTTTTTTCCACTTGTCTTTATCAAGCATATAAGTTTTGAAATCTATAAATTCATCAGAATTTATATAGTCATGTAGCTCATTGTACTCGTTAAGTAAATCGGAATTTTCAATTTCTTTAAATAATAAGTATGGTTTCGATTTTTGATATTTCTTCCAATATTTTATTTGCTGGCTATCACTCAATTCTTTGAATCGCAATTCTTTTTGGTATTCATCAGAATTATTATAGGTAGCTTCAGCTAAATTAGTTTTATAGTCCTCTGAATGAACATATTCTTTTAAATCTTCATATTGTTTTAATTCATTTGAGTCTTTAAAATCATTGTAAAACGCCAATTGTTGCGATACGGCGAATTTAAAATATCGTTTTAATCGTGATGATTTTTGTAGTGTTTTAAAGCGCTGTTCTTTTTTGAATTCTTCGGTGTTTTTATACTGTAATTCAGATAGTTTTTGTTGATATTCACTTGACTTTATATAGTTTTGCAGTTCTTCCAGATCGACTAATGCTTGAGGTTTTTCAATTTCTTCCTTGTTCTTTTCTTTTTTGTAAGCAGTAATCTCTGGGTTTTTGGCTAGCTGTTTAATTTCATTCTTTTTGTTTTTCTCAATTTGTAATTGTTCAGCTATTGCACTTTTGAATTCTTGTAATTGATCAGATTCAATAAAATCTTTCAATTCATTGAATTCTGTTAATTCTTCTGATCCATCAAGTTCATTATTTAGTTGAAGTTGTGCCGATTTTGAAATTTTATAATAATCTACTATTTTTTTTGATTTTGTAAGTTGCTTATATTCTTTCTCTTTGTCTTGTTCTTCTTTAAGTTTTGTAGCAAATGAACCAATTACTTCTTTATGTTCATTTCCTGAAAGATAATCTTCCAGAGTTTTGTATTCTTCTAGTTCAGCAGATTCTTCAGTATTAATAAATTCTTTATAAGCATCAGATTCATTAACTTTAAAATAGTTAACTATTCGTTTATCTTTTACTAGTTTAGTATATCGTAATTCTTTTTGGAATTCATCGGTAGTTTTGAAATTAAGCAAAAGGATATCATTTTTTGCTTTTTTAAACGCTTCAGAATTTATGTATTCATCCAGTTCAATAAATTCTTTTAACTCTTCCGATTCTTTATATTCCTGAAGTCTGTTGTATTCATCCTGCAGTAATTTTCTCAGCTCCTCAATCTTTTCAGTTTTAGGAATTAAGCCAAATGTTGATCGTAATGAAAATCCTAAATTTGCCATAGGGGTTTTTGCTTTTTTACAAAAATAATAAATTATAATGCTTTTGGTAGTGTAAATTTAATGGATGTTCCTTCATTTGGAACACTTTCTGCCCATATTTCACCACCATTTTTCGAAACAAATTCTTTGCAAAGAATTAGTCCAAGTCCAGTTCCTTCATTGTCATTAGATCCTCCATTTACAGACCTTTTATCAATTCTGAAAAGTGAATCTGCTTTTTCTTTATCAATGCCAATTCCATTGTCTTTTATTTCTACTGTGAACATATCGCCACTTTCTTCAGCAATAATATGTATGTCACCGTTTTGGTTGGTGAATTTTATAGCGTTCGAAATTAGATTTCGAAATACCGTAGTCACCATATCCACATCAAAATACCCATGTAGGTTTGAATCAATTTCTTTATGGAAAGTTATATTTTTTTGCATGGCACTCACTGCAAATAATTCAAGTATGTCGTCAACAATATTTGATGGATTTGCACGCCTGAAATTAATTTTCAAGCTACCAGTTTGCGACCTTGCCCATTGCAATAAGTTTTCTAATAAATTAAAAGCATTTCTTGAAAACCTATTAATTTGCTCAATATAGTTAATGGTTTTTTCGTTATCGTAGTTTTCGTATTTACTCAAAAGAATATCAGAGATGCTAATAACAGTGCTAAAAGGGTTTTTTAAATCGTGAGCAATTATTGTAAAAAATTTATCTTTTGTTGAATTTATGGCTTCAAGTTCCTTTTTTTGCTTGACAATGTTTTCTTTTTCTTTTTCAACCTCGTACTTTTTTTTCTGAATATCGAGGGTACGCATGGTTAGTTTTTCTTCAAGAATATTGTAATCGCGCAGTCTTTTTATGAGGGTAATAAGAACGCTTTTCCAAAGTTCTGGTTTGCTTGCAGTAACTTTATTGAAAGAACTTTGTTGTAATTCTAACAAATGGGTATTTCTAACCGCAGTAACCGTGGCGGATCTAACAGCACTATCGATTAATGAATATTCACCAAAAAACTGTTTATTATTTAATGTGGTGAAAATGTAATTGTTATCGTGAATTTGAACTGAGCCATCCATTATTATGTACATGGCACTTTCTTTATCTCCCTTGTTAAATATTGATTGATCGGCTTTTACATAAATTTCTTTCATGTTTGATGCAAACTCTTGTAGTATGGATTCATCGAAACCTGAAAATATTTCAACTTCTTTTAAAACAGAGATAATGTCAGAGTTTATTTTGCTCATTAGTTTCAGTTATTGCTGGAGTGTTAAATCTTTAGAATTACTAAGATAATTTTAAATATGTAGTTTTCAAAGTATGATATATAGTATATTGATTAAAACTATTAAAAAGTTGCTATTATTATGATATTTAGAAAAAAATGCCGCTGATTAGCGGCATTTTTAAAGTGTATTATATTTTTAATCTGTCCTTAAAGGGGAGAAAAGTCATAAAATCGGCATGATGCACGATGTATGCTTCGGTGGTTCTTTTAACCATATCTCCTTCACCTGCATGCGTGGCAATTATGTGACAAACATCGGCAGGAATGCCACATTCTTCGGCAATTGAAACTCCAGAAAATGGATGGCGTAAATATTTGCCATAAGTACCTTGAATGGCTTTGCCATTGTCGTCAAGCACATATTCTAATAATTTACCCACATCGCAAAGAATGGCACCTGAAATTAATACATCCATATCGGCAGTTAACTCACCATGATACATGCTATTTATTTTTTCACCTGCATCTTTGGCAATATGCACTACAGAACGTTTATGATCCATGAAAGTAACTTTAAGATCAGGTCCACAAAGCAGTGTAAAAGGGATTTCATTTAAATTATCTGCCGAAAGAACACTTCTTTCAAGGGCAAGTTCCCAAACTTTTGTAGTTTTTTCTCTTAACTCACTGTCTTTAATCCAAGCCAGTTCTTCGCCCCATAATTGATTTACTTTTGCTCTCATAAGAATTCTTATTAAAGTTTTGCAATTATAGCATCAGTCATTTGTGAAGTTGAAGCAGCACCTTTTTCAATAACATTTGGTCTGCCTGCCATTTTCGACATATCATAGGTTCTAACTTTTCCTTCTTCAATTACATCGGCAATTGCTTTGCGTATTTTTGCTGCAATAGCTTTTTCATCAATGTAATCAAGCATCATGCAAGCCGATTCCATCATAGCCATTGGGTTTACAATTGATACTTCGTAATCGGCATACTTTGGAGCAGATCCATGAGTTGGTTCAAAAATAGCAATTCCACTTTCACCCATTTGGGCGCTACAAGCGAATCCTAATCCACCAATTAATCCAGCAAATCCATCAGAAATAATATCACCAAACATATTACCAGCTACAATTACACCGTAATTTTCTGGGTTTTTTGTCAACCACATCATTTGGGCATCAATGTTTGTATTCCAAAGTTCAATTTCTGGGAAATCGTTCTTTTGCATTTGCAATGCCATTTTGTACATCATACCCGAAGTTTCGCGAATAACATTTGGCTTTTCGCAAAGCGTAACTGATTTGTATCCAAATTCACGTGCATGATTAAATGCTGCTCTTAATATTCTTTCGGTTGCTTTTTTTGAGAAAATTCGTGTTGAAACGCTAATTTCTTCCTGAGGAACATCACCAAAGTTTTTAACAAATTTTGGATGCGACATTAAAGCATCATAAACCACTCCTTGAGGATTTGACCATTCAACACCTCCATACAAACCTTCTGTGTTTTGACGGAATACCACTACGTCAACAGCAGGTTCTTCAATTTCACCATTTGCACCTCGACGAATAAAATTTAGTGGATTTCCAATATAAGATTTACATGGTCTGATACAAATATCTAATTTGAAATGCTGACGCAAGGCAACAATTGGACTTGAATAAACCAGATTTTTTTCTTTTAGTTCAGGAGCCAATTCTTCAAAAGCTTCATCTTTTGGTTTTGAAGTGATTGCACCAAATAATGCAACTTTATGTTTATCAAGCAGGTCAATTGTTCTTTGAGGAAGTGGATTCCCTTCCTTACACCAGAATTCCCAACCTATGTCACCCTCAACATAGTCAGCTTCGAAACCTGCAGCTTCCAATACTTTTATAGTTTCATCTAAAACTGTTTTTCCGATGCCGTCGCCTGGCATAGCAACAATTGTTCTTTTAGCCATAATTTTAAGTTTTTAAATAGTTTAGTAATAGTGTTTAACTAATCTCTTTTAATCATTTTATGCCCATATAAATAAACATAAAATGTAAGTTGTAAAATTAAAAGAATATTAATGATTACAAAATGTGATATACAATAGGTAATTAGATAAACACACTTTAAAAAAACATTAAAATCACGACTAATTAAAGTGTTTTCTTGAACTAAAATTGATACTTTTATAGATAAATCAAATGAATCGACACTTATGAGTTTGCCAGAAATTGTTAAGAAAGACGAATGGTTAAGTCCGTATGCAGATGTTATTAAACATCGGATAACTAATGCCAAAGAAAAAGAAAAGGAATTATTAGGTTCAAATTTTAAATCTTTATACGATTTTGCAAATGGGCATAACTATTTTGGTTGTCAAATAGAAAAAAACTCAATTATTTTTCGGGAATGGATTCCAAATGCAAAAGAAGTGTTTTTGTTTGGTGAATTATCGAATTGGGAAAAATCAGATAAATATAAATTTAGCAACATTGCTAATGGAATTTTTGAGTTAAAACTTGAAATGGATAAAATTAGTCATGGTGATTTATATAAACTACACGTAAATTGGGAAGGTGGTAGTGGAGAGCGCATTCCAGCGTGGGCAACTCGTGTGGTGCAAGATGAAAAAACTAAAATATTCTCGGCTCAGTTTTGGAACCCAAAAAATAAATACCAATGGCAACATAAGCAGCAGATAAATAATGGCGCTCCCATGATATATGAAGCGCACATTGGAATGGCAGGTGAGGATGAAAAAGTTTCAACTTTTCGCGAATTTAAGGATATGGTGCTACCCCGTATTGTAAAATTGGGTTATAATACCATTCAGTTTATGGCCATTCAGGAGCATCCCTACTATGGTTCATTTGGCTACCATGTAAGCAGTTTTTTTGCAGCTTCGTCGAGGTTTGGAACGCCTGAAGAACTGAAGGAATTGATTGACGAAGCACATAAGAATGGTTTAAGAGTTATTATGGATATTGTGCATTCGCATGCCGTTAAAAATGAACTTGAAGGGCTTGGGAACTATGATGGTACGCGTTACCAATTTTTTCATGATGGACCCAAAGGTGTGCATCCTGCATGGGATTCGTATTGTTTTAATTATAGCAAAAATGAAGTGCTTCACTTTTTATTATCGAATGTGAAGTTCTGGTTGGAAGAATACAATTTTGATGGATTTAGATTTGATGGGGTGACAAGTATGTTATATCAGGACCATGGGCTTGGAAAGGACTTTGTTTCTTACGATAATTATTTCGATAATAATCAGGACGAAGATGCCATTTCGTATTTAATGCTCGCCAATAAATTAATGCACCAAATAAATCCAAAGTGCTTATCAATTGCTGAAGAAATGAGCGGTTATCCAGGCTTGGCATATTCAGAAACTGATGGTGGAATAGGTTTCGATTATCGATTGGCTATGGGAATACCCGATTTTTGGATTAAAAATTTAAAAGATAAAACTGATGATGAGTGGGACATGGGTAACATTTTTCATGAGTTAACTTCAAAAAGAGCTGAAGAAAAAACTATTTCTTATACCGAATCGCATGATCAAGCGCTGGTGGGTGATAAAACTATTGCTTTTAGGTTAATGGATAAAGAAATGTATCATTATATGAAGGTGGAAGATTCGAACTTAATAATTGACCGAGGAATAGCCCTACATAAGATGATTCGTTTATTAACCTGCACAACAGCTGGTGGTGGATATTTAAATTTTATGGGAAATGAATTTGGTCATCCAGAATGGATTGATTTTCCGAGAGTAGGAAATAATTGGTCACATAAGTACGCTGCTCGCCAATGGAGCTTAGTTGATAGAGAAGATTTGAAATACAAGTATTTGAATGTCTTTGACACGTCGATGATTCATTTGATGAGCAGAAAGAATCTTGCGGAAGTTTTTCCATGTAATGTACAAAACATAAACAATGCAGATAAAGTAATATGCTTCTCACGATCTGATTTATTGTTTATTTTTAATTTTCATCCGAGTAAAAGTTACGCAGATTATGGAATTCCGGTTTCTGAAGGAAAGTATAAATATATTATGGGAACCGATGAATTGCCATTTGGAGGCTTTGGGAGAGTAGATGAAAGCCAAAGTTTTTATTCTTTAATTATTGACGGAACAGATAAGGAACATCAAATAAAGGTTTATATTCCATCAAGAACTGCAATTATTCTCGAGAAACAAGCTATACCAAAAGTTTATCATAAAATAAAAAAACAAAAATAGTTAAAATGCTATGCAAAAAATATCTATTTATCAGGTTTTTACACGTTTATTTGGTGTAAAAAATATCAAGCCAAAACTTAATGGCGGATTAACAGATAATGGAGTAGGTAAAATGGCCGATTTTACCAATAAAGCATTATCGGAAATTAAGAACCTTGGAATAACTCATATTTGGTATACAGGTATAATTGAGCATGCTACGTGCGAAAGTTATCCTGATTTTAACATTAAAGGTCAACACCCCAGCGTGGTAAAGGGTAAAGCAGGTTCACCTTATGCAATTACTGATTATTTCGATGTGAATCCTTATTTGGCAAAGGATGTTGCTGGCAGAATGAAAGAATTTGAATTGCTGGTAAAAAGAAGCCATGCAAATGGTTTGAAAGTTATCATAGATTTTGTTCCAAATCATGTGGCTCGTGAATACCATTCCGATGTTTTTCCTGAAAAAGATTTTGGCTTAAATGATAATAAGCAAATGAATTTTTCTCCAGCGAATGATTTTTACTATATGGATGGAGAGTTGCATATAGAGGAGGGAATGGGAACTAATATTGGGCATGCAACAATTGAAAAATATACTGAAATTCCGGCCAAGGCAACTGGGAACGATCAATTTACGGAGTTTCCAACTATAAATGATTGGTACGAAACTGTCAAGTTAAATTACGGTGTCGATTATTTGGACAATAAAAAACAGCATTTTGATCCGGTTCCACCTCTTTGGGATAAAATGGTGGCTATTTTGAGGTATTGGGCTGCTAAAAATGTGGATGCCTTTAGATGCGATATGGCTGAAATGGTTCCCGTTGAATTTTGGAATTATGCTATTGGAGCAATAAAAAGTGAATTTCCTGATATTATGTTTATTGCCGAAGTTTATAATCCAAATCTTTACGATAGCTATATTAATCAGGGTGGGTTTGATTATTTATATGACAAGGTTGGCTTGTATGATACCTTAAGAAATATCATTCAATACGATGCTCCAGCGCATGCAATAACTGAAAGTTGGCAATCGTTAAATGGTATTGATGCAAAAATGCTGCGTTTTTTAGAAAACCACGACGAACATAGATTTGCTTCAAAAGAATTTGGCAATAATCCTTTTAATGCTCTTCCTGCAATGGTGCTGAGTGCAACTATGCATAAAGGACCCATTATGATATATTTTGGACAGGAGCTGGGAGAGCCAGCCATTGGTGAATCGGGATATAGTGGCGATGATGGCAAAACCACAATATTTGATTTTTACCATGTGCCGGAATATCAAAAATGGTTTAATGGAGGAAAATTTACACTTGACAAACTTTCAGAAGATCAGATTAAGCTACGCGAGTTTTATAGTAATTTATTGAATTTATCAATTTCAAATGAGGCTATTTCAGAGGGTGAATTTTATGATTTAATGTGGGTTAATAATTTTGAAGGAGGTCCCGACACATCAAAAATTTATGCTTTTCTGCGCTATACAATTCATGAAGTATTATTGGTTGTGGTAAATTTTGATATGATGAATGCGCACGATTTTAAATTAAGAATTCCGAATCATGCCATAGAATTAATGAAAATAAATTCAAACAAATATTTTCAAGCTTCTGATTTATTAAATACTGATAATGCATTGCGATTTAATATGGGAGTTGCTATTGAGTTTGGAATACATATTTCGTTAAACCCTTCAATCGGATGTATTTATCGACTCGAAGAAATTAGTTAGTTCATTAAATAATCGTTCAGTTTTTTTAGGAATTCTATACGGGCAATTGGTTTTGCAACAAAATCGGTACAGCCTGCTTGCAAACATGCCCTTCTATCTTCAGGTAGCGCATTTGCCGTTTGGGCAATTATAGGTTTTATAAATCCCAATAAGCGTATTTTTTTAGTTGCTTCTATACCATCTAATCGCGGAAGCCTAATGTCCATTAAAATTAAATCAATATCTGGATTTAAACGAACTTGATTTAAAGCTTCAAAACCATCTTCGGCATAAACAATTTTTACACCATATGGCAATAATATTGTTTCCATAAAATTTTGGCTAAAGGTTTCATCTTCAACCAAAAGTATTTTTTTGCCTTTCCACGAGTAATTCAATTCAAGGGCTAAGGTATTATCTGATTTGATTTTTTTAGAAAGAGGTTTGTAAGGAAGAGTAAATTTAAATATGGATCCATGGTTTTCGTCTGATTCAAACCAAATTTCTCCACCCATTAGCTCAACAAAACCTTTACAAATTGGTAAACCTAAGCCAGCACCTTCGTAATTTCTTACATGTCCTTCTTCGGCTTGACCAAAGCGTTCAAAAATCACATTATGATATTGATGAGAAATTCCAACTCCTGTATCTTTCACAAAAAAGTGAAGCACATTGTTGTTAAGTACGTAGCCAATTTCAACAAAGCCTTTCTCAGTAAATTTGACAGCATTGCTAACTAAATTTGTCAAAACTTGCTGTAATCTTGGACCATCAACCATAACAATAGCATCAAAGTCGCTAAGTGTAAAAGAGGTTTTAAAGTTCACTTGATTGTTTGAAAATTTGTCTGGAGTGACCGTTTGTATAGTGTCAATTATCAATTGATTAATATTAAATTCTCTTTCGTTTAATGTTACTTGTCCAACTTCAAGTTTCGATATATCAAGAATGTTATTTATAATATTTAGTAATTGGTTACTCGATTTAAATATTATATCTAAATAGTTTCTTTGTGTTTCAACGGGTAGATGCTTGTTTCTTAGTAATTCGCTAAACCCATTTATAGAGTTCATAGGAGTTCGAATCTCATGAGACATATTTGCTAAAAATGCCGATTTTAGCTTATTGCTTTCTTCTGCTAAATCTTTGGCTGCAATTAATTCACTTTCAATTTTTTTCCGATAAATACTAATTGCATAAATAGTTGATAATTGTTTAAGAACCATTTCATCATTTTCGCTATATGGGCGCTCGCCACCTGCAACAAAAATTTGCCCAATTAATTCCTCATTGTATAATGCTGGAACCATTAAACAATTTTCTTTAGTAAGCTTACATTCAATTAATTGATTCTTTTCAATAAAATCTTTTAAATGATTCGAAATAAAAGGTTTTTTTTTATCGATTAGAAAGTTGTTTAAGCATTTTATTTTAGTGTCTGTTTGGCAAAGTTCGTTAATTACAGCTTGAGTTTTTAACGAATAATTTTCATAAGCCCTCCAAACCAATCTTTTTGTTTTATTATCGGTTGATGAAACAAAACCAGTTGAGCTTTTAGTAAGACTCAATGCAACAGCTAAAATTCGTTGTGCAATTTTTTCTTCGGCTAGTTTTGGTAGTAGAATTTCTCTACTTATTTCAGCAATTACTTTATTAATGGTAGCTTCTTTCTTCAATGCTTTTTCAGTGTTTTTACTTTCTGAGATATCACGCATGGTAAGAACTACACCAGTTACTTTGTTGTTTTCATCAACTACTGGATAGGTGATGGTTAATACGCTCGGGCCATTTTTTGATGAACGAATGGTTCGATGGAATTTTTTTGAGCGCATTACTTTATCAACAGAACATGTAATGCATTGGTTATCCATATTATGGATAATTTTATAGCAAAATTGCTCCTTAATAGTTTCGTTGTAATTAGGAAAATTTTCTTTAAATTTCTTATTTGCATACTTTATTTTCAGATCAGGTGCTATAAGAGCAGCTCCATCAATCATGCTATCAAGAATTTGAGATTTTTCCATTTCTGATTTCGAAAGGGCTTCTTTAATGTTTTTTTTCTCAGTAATATCCTTGAGATAGCAATTAATAGTTGCCGATGATTTATTTGTTAGGTAAGCAAATGCATTAATATTGGCAAAATTGCCATCGGCTTTTTTTAATATAAATTCAAGACTGCAGGTTTGCTCACCGCTTTCAATAAATTTTTGAATAGAATTTTTTAGTGAAGGTAAATATTCATTAGTAGCCTTTGCATAAAGAAAATCATTTTGTTCTTCGATGAAATTTTTAGAATAGCCTAAAAAACTTATTACATTACTAATCAGATAATTCTCCCCAGATTCAATATTCCATTGAAATTTTATCAAATTCTCATTTTCTAAAAAAAAATTAATCTCATTATCTTCAAAATTCTTTGATTCATCTTCTTTTATTCTGAAAATGAAAAATTTATCATTTTCATTGTTTGGCAAATTTTCAACGATAAATATGTGATTGTTGATTTCTAATTTTTGAGTTTTTTTTGTAGAAATATTTATTTGATAGCTGTTTAGTTGTTTTCCTATTGGAAATAAATTAGCTATTTTCGATATTGAAATATTTGAATCAATTATTTTCGAATCATGGTTTAATAAAATTAATTGATCGGGTAGTACTTTTAAGTAATTCCAGAGGGTGAAATCTGGCAAATTACATCTTGAAATTGGTTGGTTATTCATAAAGTATAGCCTTAATTAATTATTAAACTACCCAATAATTTTATGGGTATGCAATATAATTTATGTTTATAAGATGTGAAATGTTTTTAATCTAATTTTTCAATTTTAAGTCGGGTAGGTTTAAAAGGGATATAAAAATGAAAGGTGGTTCCTACACCACGTAACGATTTGAACCATATACTTCCACCCATCAATTCAACTAATCCTTTTGATATGGGGAGTCCCAAACCTGATCCTCCTTTATTAAGATCGATGGCTTGTTGGGTTGGAGAAAAACGCTCAAATAAATGTTTTTGATATTCTTTAGCGATTCCCGATCCGGTATCTTTAACATAAAATTCAAGCTTACCTTTTTCGTTTATTCCACAACTTACTTCGATATGACCAATTGAAGTGAATTTATATGAATTACTAATAAGGTTAATTAAAATCTGTTTAACTCTTGAGTCATCAATGTTTACAAAGCTTGCATTTTTATCTAGATTATTAATGATACGAAATTGGATAGATTTTTTAGCTTCTTTGTCTTTTTCAAATTTAGCTTCAACTTCTTTAAGAATATCATTTAAAGAATATTCTCTTTCGAAGATGCTAATTTGCTTGGTTTCTATTTTAGAAATATCTAAAATATTATTTATTAGCAAGAGTAAGCGATTGCTATTTTTCCAGATTATTTCTAAATACTGATGTTTATCGTCATCAGAAACCATATTGTTATACAGAAGCTCAGCAAAGCCATTTATGCCATTCATAGGAGTTCTTATTTCATGGCTCACGTTTGCCAAAAATGCAGTTTTTAGTTTTTCATTTTCTTCGGCCATTTCTTTTGCCTTAATCAAATCAATTTCGGCACTTTTTCTTTTCGATATATCCTGAATTATTCCAACCATTTTTATGGGTTCACCATCTTTCGAAATATTTGTAACAATGCCCCAATCATTAATCCATTTGTATTGGCCATTTTTACATTTAAGCCGATATTCTAGCGAGAAATATTTTCTATTTCCTTCCAGACATTCGTCAAGGGCATCGTAATAATGATTTATATCGTCGGGGTGAATATTGTTTTTAAACCAACTTGGAATTTTGTTTAATGTGTTATTTGAGTAGCCTACTGTATTTGCAAAACGTTCGTCGTAATAAAACTGTTGCTTTTGCAGGTTTAATTCCCAAGTTCCCAGATTGCCTGCTAAAAGAGCAAATTGCAAACGGTTCTCACTCTTTTTTAGTTCTTTTTGTATAATCTGTTGTCTTATGGCATTACTTAAAATAAGTGAAGTCATTTTTGCAATGTGAATATCTGAAAAATCCCATTTATTTGGGTTTTTATACCTAATAATTAATAATGCTCCAATGGTTTGTTTATCTTTTTGAATGGCTGAAAAAATAATTGAATTAACACTATTTTTAACCAATGTGGCTTTAATTTCTTTTGCAATTTCAGGAAATTCATTAACCGAATGGAAAAAAATGAGTTTTTTTTCTTTTATTAATTCAATTAAGAATTTAATCTCTTGCGGAGGCAATTCATTGGTAAAACATTTATTTGTTATTGAATTTTGTTTCCATTCAAATTCATATGAAATGGTATTATTCTCAATTTTGAGTAAGCATACTCTTCCGGCTTCACATAAAACACCAATTTTGCTAAGTGTTTTTTCTATAGTACCTTCAAAATCGGCATTGCTTACAAATTTTGTTGCAATTTCTGAAATTGTTTTTTCAAATACAATTTCTTTTTCTTTTAGAGTGTTGTATTTTATTCTTTCAGTTACTTCTTGAACAATACCGGCAATGTAACGATGACTTTCTGAATTACTGGTATTAAAAGAGTTCAATTCAAAATATCTGTAGATATTATTCTCCATTCTAATTTCAAAAGTTACTATTCCAGGAAAACTTCCGTTTTTAACTTTACGTAAGTATTTTAAAAGCTTTAAATGCTCATTATCCTGACTTGTACGCTTTAGATATTTTACAATATGTGATGGTGTAACATTGCAATCAATAAATTGAAAAATATTTTTGAACCCTTCAGAAAGTAAGGTTTTCATTTCTTTAGGATGCCATTCCCAATAGCCAAGGTTAGCTAATTTTTCAATATGTTTGTTTTGGATGCTTTCTCGCTCCATTTTTTGTTAAGTTAATATATGTAAGCTTATACAAAAATAATTTTTTAGATCAGAAAATAAAGTTGTTTTATCATTTGATAATGATATTATTGTTAACAATTATCATTAAGCGCAATTCTATTTTATATAAGTATCAGAAAATGAGGTTTTAATAAATTACTTGAATGTGGATAAATTGTTAGTAATAAAAAAAACCTTTGAAATATTTTCAAAGGTTTTTTAATGCAGATGAGCATTGTTTTATATCCAACGTAAATATGGAAAATCTTGACGATGAGGTAAATGTTTATGTTTTGGAAAAATTCTTAATCCATAATCATAAGTACCTGGTTTTATAAGTTCAAAATCGATTTCATAAAAAGCTAGTGAATCTACTTTTTTCGACAGCTTCAATTCTTTTTTATCTATAATTTTTTGACCATTTTGAAGAGAGAAAATTAATTCAACGCCAATTTCGTCATCGAGTAATCCTTTTACATCAAGAACAACTTCTCCATGATAATTTTGTCCCATCTTAAAGGTAGATTTCATGGTATTAGGAAAATCGACAGACACAACATCTATATTATCCCAAGACTCCGAAATATGATTTTTCCATTTTGAGAGTTCAATGGCAATTTCGTAATTATTATTTTTTACCATTTTCGAATGCTTAAATTGTTTGGTATAAAATTTATTAATGTAATCGTCAAGCATTCTTTTGGTGGTGAAATGTGGTGCAATTCCTGCAATAGAACGTTTAATGTACTGCACCCATTCAACAGGTACATCATTTTTATCTCTATCGTAATATATAGGAACAATCTCGTTTTCTAAAATACTATAAATGGTTGCAGCATCTAATTCATTTTGAAATTCTTGATTGGAATAAGTACGTTTTTCAGGCAATGCCCATCCAGCTTTTTCCTTGTAGCCTTCAACCCACCATCCATCTAAAACACTAAAGTTCAAAACACCATTCATTTCAGCTTTTTGACCCGATGTTCCACTGGCTTCAAGGGGTCGAGTAGGATTGTTTAGCCAAATGTCAACTCCACGAACCAGACGTTTTGCCAATTCCATATCGTAATTTTCAAGGAATAAAATTTTTCCAATAAATTCGGGACGACGTGATACATCAATGATATGTTTAATTAAGTCTTGTCCTGCCTTGTCGTTTGGATGAGCTTTTCCAGCAAACAGGAATTGTACAGGACGTTTGGGATCGTTAACTATTTTTGCCAAACGATCAATATCGCTAAAAATTAAATGAGCTCTTTTATATGTGGCAAACCTTCTTGCAAAGCCAATAGTTAATGTTTTTTCATTCACCGCATTTAATATGTCCATAATCATTTTTGGGCTTTCATGACGGCGCACAAAACTTGCTTGGTAGCGTTCTTTTACATAATCGATAAGCTTTTTACGTAATGAATTTCTAAGCTCCCAAACTTTTGCATCACTTACATTAAATATTTTTTCCCAATGTTTTGGATTCGATTGATCTTTTAAAAAATCATCGCCAAATTCTGATTTATATAAACGTTGCCATTCATTGGCTGTCCAGGTTGGGTAATGAACACCATTAGTTACATAATCAATATGTAGTTCGTTGGCAGCATATCCTTTCCATAAATATTGGAACATTTCTTTTGAAACATCGCCATGTAAGCGGCTAACTCCATTCATTTGATGCGAAGTTTTTGCAGCTAAAATGCTCATGGAGAATTTTTCGCCAGAGTTATTTTCATGCCCGCGACCCAAATTTAAAAACCGATCCCAATCAATTTTTAGGCGTTCTGGCATGTGTCGCAAATAGGTACGAATCATATTTTCATCAAAGGCATCGTGACCAGCTGGAACTGGTGTGTGTGTTGTAAATAATGATGTTGATTTTACAACCTCAATGGCTTCATCAAAAGTTAAATTTTCATGTTGAATTAAGTTAGCTAAGCGCTCAATATTAATAAACGCAGCATGACCTTCATTGCAATGATATAAATCGGGCTTAATATTTAGTTCTTGTATAGTACGAATTCCACCTATACCTAGAAACATTTCTTGTTTTAATCTATTTTCCCAATCACCTCCGTAAAGTTGGTGTGAAATCATCCGATCTTCTTCAGAATTTTCTTTATAATCAGTGTCAAGTAGATACAATGGAATTCTACCTACTTGCACTTTCCAAATTCTTGCTTTAACCAATCGTCCTGGAAAATTTATTGAAATGGTAACCAATTGTTTTAAATCGTCAAATACGGGTTTTATGGGTAAATCAGAAATTTTTTGAGGTACTAAAGAAGCTTGTTGTTCTCCAGAAACTGTTAAGTGCTGATTAAAATACCCATATTTGTATAGGAAGCCAACTCCAAATAATGAAGTATTGCAATCGCTGGCTTCTTTTAGATAATCGCCGGCAAGAATACCTAAACCGCCTGAAAATATTTTCAAATTATCGGTCATGCCATACTCCATGCTAAAATAGGCAATAAGTGGTTGATCCTTCTCTTTTGGTTCATCCATATATGCCTTAAAATCAGCATATACTTTTTCAAGTTTTTTTGTAAATTTTGTATCTTGCTCTAATTCTTGAAGTCTATCGGAAGCTACTGTTTTTAACAGAATTATTGGGTTTTTTTGACATTTCTCCCAAATGTCTGGTGAAATATATTCAAATAATTCAATAGCTTCAAAATTCCAACACCACCAAAGATTCATTGAAATTTCTTCGAGAAGTTTTAGTTTCTCTGGTAAATCAGAGTGAATTATCATTTTTTTCCAGATTGGCTCGTTACTGGTTTGCTTAATGTCCATGTTTTTTATCAGTTTTTTCGATAATATATTATTCTTTTCTCTTTTTGAACAGGCAATAATTGCCTTATCATATGCCTGTAAATAGAATTGGCTAAAATTTTGCCAAACAGTTTCTTTAGCTAAATATTGAGCTTTTGAGCGTACTTCGTTCTTTTTAGAATTGTCTGCAATACTAATTTTTAGTATAATATTTTCAAGTTGTTCAACCACTTCCCAATAGTTCGATTCTGTTCGGTTTATAACTCTAAGTCCATCATAAATATCATTAGATTTACCCATCATCCATTGGCCAAAACCAGCATAACTTGTAGTAACCGTTGGAACTCCCACAGCAAGGCTTTCCATTGGTGTGTAACCCCAAGGTTCATAATACGATGGGAAAGCAGATAAGTTAAAACCACTTAATAAATCGTAATAATTCATGTTAAAAACGCCATCAGTTCCATTTAGGTAAACGGGTGCAAAAATTATATGAACTTTTTGATCAGGATCATTCGTAAGGCCAAGTTGTGCGCATTTATTAAGAACGGCATCGTATGAATTTGGATCCAATGCATGTGTTGTTATTCGTTGGTCGGGAATAATCTTTTTATTATTATTTAAGTTTTCAATGAGTTCTTTTCTAGGTCCATAATTTTGCGTGGGAACCAAAATAAACGCAACTACATTATTTTTAAGATGAGGATTGTTATTTAGTTTGTTTAATGAGTCTAAATATATATCTATACCTTTGTTTTTAAATTCATAGCGGCCACTTGTGGCAATAAATGTAGTGTTTTCGTTACATTGTAAGCCTGTAAGGGCTTTTGTTACTTTGCATAATGTTTCTCTGGCTTGTTTGGTTTTACTTGAATTAAATGATTCCTGGTTTTCAAGAGCAAAACCATTAGGTGTAATAAAGTCTGGTTTATTATTCAGTAAAATATCGCATTCATCGCCGGTAACATTACTTACTGTTGTAAACATATCGGAATTATCGGCAGCACTTTTTTCTAATGAATGCTTGGCCATTACCCCAAGCTCTTGAGCCTTTTGGCTGGGTTCAAATGTTCCAAGTGAGTCGTATAGTGGAAGACTATTTCCGGCAATGGACCGACCTAATACGGTAGCATGAGTTGTGAATACGGTACCAATCTGTGGAGACTTTTCATTTAAATAAAGAACTCCTGCTCCGGTCATCCATTCGTGGAATTGAGCAATTACTTTCTGATTGGATAAATAAAAGTTTGTATAGCTTTCGATAACAGTTCCAACGGCATATCCAAACAATGTAGATTCAATATATTCCCACGATCCACTTATAGAATCGAGATGATACTTTTCCCAAAAATGTGTAAATATTTCGTCTTTTTTTGCAATTAATTTTGAAAAGTCAATTAAGATGGCAATAGGCTTATGAGCAACATTCCATCTGCCAATTTTTATTCTTATATCGCAAAAATCAAGATTATTTTTCCAGTCAGGGAAAAGAGATTTATCTTCAATAAATTCAGTTTGCGAATGATCTCCACGAAGGAAATCTGGCCCTATAAAAATCATGTTATCACCAAAGTGATTATACATTGAAGGCATTTTGGAAGTTATAACTGTGTGAATTCCACCAACTTTGTTACAAACTTCCCAACTTGTTTCAAACAAAAAACTTGCTTGCTTCCCCATTTTTATGATATTTTAGAATGCAAAGAAAAAATAATTTATGGTAAAGAATATATTTTGAGCCAAAATTTAACTGTATAAATGGCACTAAAATAATTAATTAGGAACTGTCAATAATTAAAGTTTACAAATTTGGTTTAATAATGTAATTCCATTCCCCATGAAATTCGCTACGTG
>JAEINW010000068.1 GCA_016342715.1 Salinivirgaceae bacterium
CAAGAAAACTGCGTCGCCTAATCGGAGGGAAGACAATGCGAATCCAAGTGCGCTGTTGGTAACGACAGGGTGTGAAGAAAGGCTTAGCAAGTTTGCGGAACGTAGTGCAAGCAAAGCGATTTTGGCATGTATTTGGGGCAAGGTTGCAAAAAGTGACGATACCCAAAGTCCGAATACTTTTACATGTTATAACTGACGGCTTCGCAAACAGGAAGGTTTGCTTAACGAGGGAAGCCTTTATACTTGTTTTAAAGGACTCCGTAGTAGTAATAAAGTCCATTCCTATGAAACCTTGGTAAACAGGGTGGAGGGCAAAACTTGGATGACCTTGCACAATATTGACGCAACAATAGTTGCAAGGACTGTTTGGATTCAAAAGATTCAATCAGATGCGAAGGGGTGAAGTTAAACCAAAGTTGAAATGATTTTACAACTGCATAGATGTATAAGCAATGATAATGTTGGTTGAAATATAGACAGGAATTGTAAAGGAGTTAGTGACGAACTTGCTTTTACCACAATCCGTGTGAGTGTTCAGTATCATAGTTTATTGCCGACAGATTGCCACAGGCTAACAACATCGGAAATGCTATGAGAACATAGAACCTACATTTATAGTATAAGGGTATAATTATTTTACTGCAACAAGAGGAATATAAATACGAAAATGGTACAGTTTAATCGACAAAGTTTATTAACAATCTAACCTTTTGCAGGCTTTTGATAAAGTTAAGAAAAACAAAGGGAGCAAGACTTGTGGAATAGATGGGATAAGCGTTAAAGATTTTAGAGAACGTTTAGATGACAACCTGTGCCAACACCACGAAGAACTGAAAGGCGGTACTTACAAGCCACAAGCAGTAAAACGTGTTTACATCGACAAAGAAGTGAAAGAGCAAAAGAATTAATTCTCTTCAATAATTCATCTTCTAATATGAATGTTTTTATTGAAGAACTAGAAATGGTGAAAAATACAAATAAATGAATATAGTCATAAGTAAGAAATATTGGAAAGTATAAGCCCAGTTACCAACAAAATATAAAAAAAGTATAAGTAATGTTTAGCTTGAAAACTCATTTGTACTTAGTTTCACCGTAAATTAATTTCTCACAGAAGTTTTTCAATAACTAGCGTTAATTCTTTGCAAGCATTTTTCAAGCGCAGTGCTAGCATCCATAGCAAATCTTGAACCCTGCTACCGCACGAACCTTTAGCTCGACGAAGTCAATCTTTCGTTTGGTAAGTAATAGAAAAGAAAGAATAAAAATAAAAAAGGGAGATTGTTTTATGAGCAAAACCTTACTTCCCAAAATTATCTGGAATCAAAACAGCTAAAACCTCGCCACTTACACAAACTTCACCCTTCGCAATTAATTCAATTTCGGTAATTATTTTTCGTGCTTTTACTTCTTTTATTTTACCACGAATTTGCAATTCGCAATTAATAGGAGTGGGCTTCAGATAATTTACTTTTAACGATCCAGTGACAAAACGCGGTGCATTAAATTCGGTGAGTTCAATATTATTTTCTTTAGCAAAAGCTAAAGCCGCAGAACCTGTTCCATGACAATCGATTAATGAAGCCAACATTCCTCCATAAACAAATCCTGGAATTGCTGTATGCTCAGGTTTAGGAGTATAGGTGCTTAAGGTTTCTTCACCGTCCCAACGGGTTTTAATTTGATGGCCTTTGTGATTTAAACGTCCGCATCCATAACATTTAGCAAAGTCATCGGCATAATAGTCTTGTACTCCAATAATTTTCATTTTTTTTAGAATTTAGAATTTAAAACTTAGAACGAAGTACGAAAACAATTGTTGCTATTTTTCATTCTTAATCTTTCATTTTTAATTTTTATATGTATTCCAATAAATAGTAACTTAGCTGCGTTAAGTATGAATACTAACAAAGCTGATCAAAACTAATGAAAAAATTAATTTTACTTCCTATATTATTATTATATGTTTTATGCAATTTTTTAGCTGCACAGGATTTTGATGCAGAACAACAATACAATCAGGCAATGACAAATGCCAAACAAGCTTTTGAAGCCAAACAATATTCTCAGGCAGTAATGTTTTACAGAGAGGCCATAAAAATTAAGCCCGATGCGCTTTTGCCAAAATATAAAGTGGAAGATATTCGAACAATTTATATTGAAAAAGAGTTGGATTTAGTTAAGGTGGAACCCCTTACGACCAAGAATGGTAAAGTAAAAAAGAAAAAGAAAAAAGAAATTCAAGCCGAGGAAGAATTGTTAACTGAAAAAGCGAAAGAAATTGCCACTGTTAAAATGAATGAAGAAGCTGAAAAAGAGCTTGCTGAATTAAAAGAATTAAATATTTCAGTAATTGAAATAAATGAAGATGAGGAAGTTTTGGAAACAGGAGATATTCAAAACATTCAAAAGGATAGAGAAATTGGAATGGATGAATTAGAACAAAAAACAGCGGCAAAGATTGAAGGTAAAAGTATTTCTGATTCAAATAATCAAATAACATTGACAGCTAGAGAATTTCCTGAGATGTCGAAAGATCTAATAGTGAAAGTTGAAGAAAAAGAGCTAATGAATGCTGAAAAACCAAAACCGATTATGACAAAACCGGTATATACGGTTTCAAAGCCTAAGGAAATGACTCCTGAAGATAAAGCAATTTGGGTTGAACATGAAAAGGAAAAATTGGCCAAACAATATCCTAATAAAAAAACAGTTGAAGAAATTGATAAACCGGGCAAACATATTACTCGTGTAATAATGAATATTGAAGGAAAAGTCACCATATATATGATTGTAAAACACAGTTGGGGAGCAACTTTTTATTTTAAAGATGAAATAGGACAGGACTTAACAAGTATTAATCAGCAATATTTTAATTTAATGACAGATTTAAATACTTATAATAATGGAAATAAGGAATAATAATAAATAATATCTAATATTTCACTGCTTTTTAACGTGAATTTATCTTGCAAAGAATGAAAAACATAAAATTTTACCAATTCATCGAGGCTGAAGCTTCAGAAATTTTTTTAGCCCTGACCAATCCTTTTACCATTGAGCTTTGGAGCGATGCTCCTGCCAAAATGGATGCCAAAGAAGGAACTGAATTTGAGCTTTGGGATGGCGACATTTGTGGAAAAAATTTGAAAGTTATTGAAAACAAAGAGCTGGTTCAGGAATGGTATTTTGATGACTTAGCCGAACCCTCGATTGTAACTATAAAATTACACCCCGAAAAAACCGGAACCAGTGTGGAATTGAATCATACCAATATTCCTGAGGATGCGTATGAAAATATAAACGAAGGTTGGCGAGAATACTATATTGGAGCCATTAAACGATTTTTTGAAGAAGAATTATAGGTTTTAAGCCGATGGTAAAGTATTATTAACCTTTACCTGTATTTGATGTAGAATTAAAATAGCCACATTAATAGTTATAGTGTGGCTATTTTAATTTATTTATTACAAGTATTTTAAGATGCTTTCAATTTTTCATTTTTTGGTTCAATAAATGGACCTGATACTTTTTTTTGCAAAAATGAAGTGCCAGATTTCAGAAGCTCTTTTCCTGCAACATCATTAATGATAATAGCGGCCATCATATACCATGCTGAAAGGGCACACAAGATAAGTACGTATCCAGCAATTTTGTTCATAATTGGGAGCCCAAAATGTCCAAAATCTAAAAATATAAAACCAATTAGTAGTAAAGAAAACGTTATTGTCATTGCTTTATGAATAAATAACGTAGCCACCCATAATATTATGGTTAAGAATGTCCATGCAAGTAAATAGAAACCAACATCTGTTTTTGAAGATGTGTAAACCCCATAATTATTTAGTAACCAAATTACACCCATTCCAATCCAAAAAGCACCGTAACTTACAAAGGCTGTAAAGCCAAAATTATTACCCATTTTTTGTTCCATAAATCCGGCAATAAATTGAGCCAATCCACCAAACACAAAACCCATAGCAACAACAGGTCCTAAACCTATTAGTCCGATATTATGGAACTGAAGCAATAAGGTTGTTAACCCAAATCCTGCTAAACCAACCACTGCAGGATTAGCCATTTTTACATTATTCATAAAATATATTAATTAAAAGTTTTTTTTGCGGCTGCAAAAATAGTCGTATTATTTTATTTCGAGTGGTATTTGTTGTTTAATATTAAATCTATTTTTATTTAATCAAAAGAATTCCCCGATGGCTCTGCCTCGGGATTCCACTTTTTCTCCCCTAATTTTAGGGGAGATGTCAGTCGAATGACTGACAGAGGGGTAAATAATGAAAATTTGTTTTTCAACTTTTAAGTTGAAATAAAGTTGGCGAAACCTGCCTTCAGGTAGGTAGGTACCTCGTAGGCTTGCCACGGGGATAGTCAACTTTAAGAATTTTCTTTATTAGGTTGAACCAGAATTTTAATAATAAATATTGTTTTAATATAATGGAATATAGATTTTTAGGTCAGTAGTTAACTACTTAGTTTCATTTCGTGAGAGAGACGCTGACAAGACCTTCGGACCTTGTCAGGTCAAATCTGTCAGCGTGCGTAGCTCCTGACAGTATTTGCACATATAATAAGCCCGTATAATTGCTGCGTCTGTACATATGAACTTATCTACCAACCTCTATAGATTTTTATGAGTGAGCTATAGAGTGCAATGTTTTGCAGTAATTATATTTTATGTATTATATAATTTCGCTTAAAAGTGCTTTTAGCTATTAACCCCCATAATTCATGAGAAAAGAGATTCTGTTTGCGTAAAGTGTTGGTTTTGTTGTGTTTATTGGACGTTTTGAGATTCAAATTCATAGCCCACTTTTAACTCCGTTGAGCTCGCAAGCTCCCTTAGGCTATTGTATAAATTAAGGTTCTAAAACCAACACCTTGTCAATCAAGCACAAACAGCTTCTCAACCAAGCGAAGCGGTCTCACGATCCCGAACTCGGGAGAGTAATAATTAAGTCCCGAAACTTTAGCTCATGCTAAGCATAATTTTTCGAGTTAATTTTCTTTAATAACCAAGCCATGTTTTCACCTAAATGTTGCATCGTTTGTAATCCTTCTTCATCTTTTAGCACATCGCCAGGTAATTTTCCTATTCCCACATTCCAATAACTTGAGCCCGGAACAATCATTTGCGAAATTAGAAAAAAATCGTTTATTGAATTAAAAGTATGTACTTCACCAGCTCTGCGAGCAGCAACAACGGCGGCTCCAACTTTATGTTTTAAGGAATGATTCGATCGAACCACATACCCAGCACAATCAATTAAGGCTTTAATTTCGCTTGTTACATTGGCAAAATAAACAGGTGAACCAATAATAATGGCATCGGCTTCGTGCATTTTAGCAATGCATTCATTTATGGCATCGTTTTTTATATGGCATTTACCGTCTTTTAATTCACGACATATGCCACACGCTGTACACCCGTGAACTTGTTTGCCACCTAATTGAAAGATTTCTGTTTCTATTCCTTCGGCTTCAATGGATTTAAACACCTCTTTAATTAATAGCGATGTATTTCCATTTTTATTTGGACTTCCGTTTATTCCTAATACTTTCATAATTTATAATTTGATAATGAGGTGATTAGCTAATTTTTTTTAATCAGAAAATCTTTTTTCAATAAGGAGTACATCAACATATCATAATGATTGTTATTCCATAGCATCCAATCTCTAAGTAAACCTTCAATTTTGAAACCATTTTTAACTAAGACTCTTTCTGATGCAGGATTTCCAGGCATTATTTCAGCTTCAACTCTGTTTATTTCCAATTTTTCAAATCCATATTTAATAACTTCAGGTAAAGCTTCACTAATAAACTCTTGATTCCAATACTCTGATTGTAAATCGTATCCAATATTGGCTTTATGATTTTTCTGATAATTGTTAAAACCAATAGTACCAATTAAATCAGAAGTCCCTTTTTGAGCAATTCCCCAACGTAAGCTTAACTGTTTGCTATTTCGTTCAATAAAATAATTTAGTAGAATTTTTGCTTCATCTTCACTAGTAAATGTCTCAAGGTTATAAAATTCAGTTACTTTTTTATCACTAAATAAAATAAATAAATCAGGAAGGTGTTTTTGCTCAATTTCGATTAAATCAAGCCTTTTAGTATGTAGAATTGGAAATATATTATTCATAAAAAATAAATTAATTGTCAAATTATAGTATAATCACCTCAGGTTCCAGACAAATATTAAATTTTTCAAATATTCGGGATTGTACCATTTGAGCAATTTCTACGATATCAGCACCTGTAGCCTCACCTTTATTAACAATTACTAAGGCTTGCTTATCATGAATTCCGGCGGTCCCTTTCTTGTTGATAAAACCTTTTAATCCGCATTGTTCAATTAACCAACCTGCCGCTACCTTAGTCATGTTTTTTTCACCTGGATACGTAGGCATATCTGGGAATTTTTTAAGAATTTGTTCTGCTTGTATGCTTGTAATTACTGGGTTTTTAAAGAAACTACCTGCACTTCCAATTTCTTCAGGCTTTGGAAGTTTACTACTTCTAATATTAATAATTGCCTGTCGGATAGTTGTCAAATTGATTTCATCGAATTTTTTTAGCTCTTCTTCAATGGTTCCGTAATGGCTAATGTATTCGGGTTTTTTGTTTAGTTTAAAAGTAACAGAATCAACCAGATACTTGTTTTTATAATCCGATTTAAAAATACTATTTCTGTATGCGAATTTACATTCTTCGTTCGACATTGTTTTTTCTGAACCATCGTGGAAACTTACTACATGCACTTTATAAATGGAATCTTTTGCTTCCACGCCATAGGCACCAATGTTTTGCACAGGAGCAGCACCCACATTTCCAGGAATATCCGATAAGTTTTCAATACCGCCATAGCCATGGCTTACTGCATATTCCACAAATTTATCCCAATTGCATCCGGCACCAACTTTTAAAAAAATATGATCATCATCTTCTTCAACCCTCTCAATAAAATCATTTACTGGATGCACAAGTACTCCTTTAAAATCGGAAGTAAAAAGTTGATTGCTTCCACCCCCAAGTATGATCATTTCAGTGTCGCGATGCAAAGGACCATTTGTAATAATTTCTTTAATGTCAGCTGGAGAATTGTAAAAACACAAAAAATCTGCTTTTACATCTATTCCAAAAGTATTATATGTTTTTATCGAAGTATTTTCCAATATTTTTGTCATGACATGCATTTTTTACAAACCTACATGAATTTTATAAAACACTCAACAATTTTTAGTTAATGATTTTGTCAATTCCTTATTCTTGTAAAATTTTAGTGACTTGCAGAATATTTATGATTTGCTCACTTTAATTTTCTATTCGTATTTGATATATTTAGTATTTGTTATTGTGTTAATTGTATGTTTAATAGAATGATACACGAGTTTTTGTTCAATCAATACACTTTTCTATTAAAATCTCATTGTTGCAGCTTAATGTAACACATCTCTATAAGCTTGTAAGGTCGATAGTTATTGTTAAGTTAAATAAAGTGAAAAATGTTTCATTTCGTTTTTTACAATAAAAAAATATTGTAGGTTTGTTCTACATGGCAAAAAAAATCTTAATAGCAGTAACTAATGATTTGGAGACCGATCAAAGAGTTTTCAGAATTGCAAAATCGCTTTCTGAAAATGGCTTTGAAATTATGCTAATAGGAAGATTATTAAAAAATAGTAAGGCATTGGATTTATTTTGCGATGTGAAGCGATTCAAACTTTGTTTTAATAAGCAAGCCTTTTTTTATGCAAATTACAACATTCGCTTATTTGTATTTTTACTGTTCAATAAGTTCGACATTGTTTTATCCAATGACCTTGATACTTTACCTGCTTGTTTTTTGGCTTCGAAAATTAAAGGTAAAAAAATTGTCTACGACAGCCATGAGTATTTTACCGAAGTTCCAGAACTAATAGATCAGAAATTTCAGCGAAGCTTTTGGTTGCTGATTGAAAGAATATTTGTTCCAAAGTTAAATTCAGCATATACAGTGTCTAATTCAATAGCTAAAGAATATAATCAAAAGTATAAGCTAGCCTTTGATACAGTGAGAAATCTTCCTTATAGAAAAAACAGAGCCTTTGAAATTGAAAAGAATAAGGTGCGAACAATCATATATCAAGGAGCTTTGAATGTCGGTCGCGGTATTGAGTTAATGATAGAAAGTATGCTCTACCTTGAAAATGTTGAACTTTTGATTGTGGGAACTGGTGATATTGATGATGAGCTAAACTTGTTAATTAGTAAATTAAATGTTTCAGAAAAAGTTAAAATGCTAGGAAGAATTAATCCGCAGGATTTATTTTTTATTACTCAAAAAGCTCATTTAGGATTGTCGTTAGAGGAGGATAGAGGTTTGAATTATAGATTTGCCTTGCCCAACAAAATATTTGATTATATTCAAGCTCGAATTCCTGTTATTGTATCAGATTTGCCTGAAATGCGAAATGTTATAGAAACATATAATATTGGAGAAATAATGTATGAAAGAACTCCAAAAGCTTTGGCTCAACAAATAATTAAAATGCTTGATAAATGTCTCTCAGATAATACTATACATAATAATTTAGAAAAAGCTGCTCAACAACTGTGTTGGGAAAATGAACAAAATATAATGCTTAGGCATTTTATTAATTGAATTAAAGAATTATGTTAATTTATTGTCAGCTTATTACACCAAGAATAGATTATATAATCGATTATATTTTTAATAATCGATTGGGTATTGATTATGAATTAATTACTGATGTTAAATACTTTAAAAATGAATCGGGACCTAAAATTAATTACTCTAAAATTGTTTTTAAAAAATGTCTGCAAATAATTCCTGAAGGCTTATTATCGGAACTTGATATTCGAAATACCTTGCCTAATTATGTACGAACAAATAATCAATTATTGCTTTTCCCCGATATAGAAACGCACTCCATTGGGTTCGATGTTTTTTCTGCCTGTTTTTGGTATTTAAGCAGATATGAAGAATATGGTGATTTTGAGGCTGATACATTTGATAGATTTCCTGCTTCAGAAAGTTTTAGTTTTAACAAAAATATTTTAAATCAACCTATTGTCGATCAATGGGTTTATATTTTGCGGAAAGAAATTACGACTTGTTTTCCAGCAATAGAACTTAAGAAAGAAAAGTACACAGTAAAACCTACCATCGATATCGATAGTCCATGGTGTTATAAGTATAAAGGTTTTACTCGTAATTTATTAGGATTTTTAAGAGACATGATCCATGCAAATTTTGAATATGTTAAGTTAAGGTATAATGTTTTAACAAATAAAATTGGCGACCCATGGTATGTTTTTGAATGGCTAACAGCAGTGCTCAATAAACTTGACATTAATAGTGTATACTTTATTCATTTAGGAAAATATGGTCGTTTTGATAAAACGGTTAATCATAAAACCGATGAGATCGGAAATTTGCTTTTTTTGCTTAAAAAAAATGCATTAATTGGTTTGCATCCATCGTTTAGGGCAGCTAATAATTGGGCAGTTTTTAAAAAAGAGATATTCCGATATGAAGAAATATCGCAAAAGAAACTGGTTCGTAGCCGGCAACATTTTTTAAAATTCAGATTACCTGAATATTATGAAATGTTAGAAAGTTTAGAAGTAGCCAGTGATTATTCAATGGGTTTTGCAGATAAATCAGGTTTTAGAGCTGGAACAAGCCGCTGGTTTTATTTTTATAATTTAAGTCAGGAGCGAAAAACCACAGTGAAAGTTCATCCTTTTTGCATAATGGATCGCACCTTAAAAAGCTATGAAAAGTTCGACAATGAAAAAGTTATTCAAATATTTAAAGAATATAGCAAAAGTATAAAAAAGGTAAACGGAACTTTTGTAAGTTTATGGCATAATGAAACATTCAGCGATAAATTTGAATGGAAAGGTTGGAAACAATTGTTTGAGCAAATAATGACTCAAATTAGCTAAAGGGTATGGAAATTAAATATTTGCAGCACAACGAAATAAGTAAAATGAAATGGGATAAATGCATAAATCGTTCCTTTAACGGAATTGTATATGCATATTCGTGGTATCTTGATATTGTTGCCTACCAATGGGATGCTTTGGTTTTAGGCGATTACAAAGCAGTGATGCCCTTAACAGGGATGAAAAAATACGGATTTTTGAAATTAGTTCAACCGAATTATGCTAAACAGCTAGGTGTTTTTACATCGGAACGACTTGATCATGAATTAGTAAATTCCTTTATGGAAGCCATTCCTGATAAATTTAAAGTGATATCTATTCAATTAAATACAATAAATAAAATCACAAACTATAAATTTAATTTGCAACAAGAAGTTACCCACGAGTTAGATTTAATATCGCCATACAAATTACTTTATTTAAAATTTGACATTGCCACAAAAGATGCTATTAAAGATTCCATTGTGAATAAAATTCATGTGATGAAACACGTGAATTTAAAGGATTTTTTATTGCTTAAAAAAAATACATCTGAGGTTCCGGTTACTTTTGAACATTTAAATGTTTTAAGGCGGATTATTCCTTTTACAATGAATCATAATATTGGTGAAACCTTTGGCGCTTACAACGATAAAAATGAATTAATTGCAGCTGCATTTTTTGTCAAGTCACATAATAAAGTTATTTATCTTCTAGCTGCTAGTTCAGAAATAGGTAAGGAATTAAAAGCATCATACGCTATTATTAATCATTATATTAAAGAAAATGCTGAGAAAAATTTAACACTCGATTTCGAAGGATCAACCGTGTTAAAGCGCGATGGATTTGCCAAAGGTTTTGGTGCAATTCCAATAAATTATTATCATGTAAAAAGGAATCGTTTGCCATTCTTTTTAAAGTTTTTAAACTAATATTTTTAGCTATGGCAAGCAATTTATTTATAAAACTATTAGCCCTAATCACCAATCAGCGACTAATATTTCCTTTTTATCATGCGGTTTGTGATCAAGCACCCATTCATTTAAAACATTTATATAAAGTTCGTTCTATCAGCCAATTTGAGAATGACATTGATTTTCTATTGAAAAATTACACTCCAGTTTCAATCACTGATATCTTTAATCATTTAACCCAGGGAACTAGTTTACCAAAATTTGCTTTTCATGTTTCATTTGATGATGGCTTAAAGGAGTTTAAAGACTATGCATGGCCAATATTAAAGAAAAAAGGAATTCCCGTAAGTTTGTTTATTAACTCCTCATTTGTTGATAATAAGGAACTTTTTTATCGATTTAAAGCCAGTATTTTGATCGATTTTATAAAAGAAAATCCTAAGTCCGCTCTTGTAATTGAAGCTACTCGTATTATGGGGTCGATGATTGAAAGTGTTGGAAGTTTCGATGTTTTTGTTGATAGAATTGCTTATGCACAGCGTGTTGTTTTTGATGATATTGCAAGTTATTTAGAAATAGACTTTAATAAATATTTGAATAAGGAAAAGCCATATTTATCTTTAAATGAGTTAAAAGAACTTAATACCGATGGGGTTCATATTGGAGCTCACAGCTTGGATCATCCCTTATTTAATCAACTTAATGATGTTGAAAAACGAGTACAACTGGTAAAAAGTGTGGAATGGGTCGATCGAATTTTTGATCAAAAAATAAAAACTTTTAGTTTTCCTTTTACCGATTTTGGTATTTCTAAGAATTTCTTCAGTCGCATGTATGATAAAGAAAATAAATGGGTTGATTTGTCATTTGGAACAGCTGGCATAAAAAAAGAGCGATTCAAAAATCATTTGCAACGAATACCAATAGAAGATAGTCCTAAAGCTATTGATCAACAATTATTGCAGCATTATTTATATTATTTAGTAAAGGCGCCTTTGTTTAAAAATACGATTCGCAGGTAAATGGCAAACAAACTGTCTTTTTATTGGTGTAATTATTTCTTGTGTCTTTTTTTTTAAAGTATCAAGTAGTGAGTAAATAGTATCAGGTAAATAGTATCAAGTAGTGAGTAAGTAGTAGTGAGTATCAAGTAAATAGTATTAAGTAATTAGTGGTGAGTGTTAAGTAATTAGTATTATGATTTATGCAATACTATTTGTTCATTATTAATTCTACTTTATGACTTTTATTTTTTAGCCCTTCTGAGGCTGTCTAAAAAGTGAAAAATGTTATCTGTGCACTTTCATATTGTAAGTTTTCAAAAATTGAACTATCCTTTTTAGACAGCCTCATTCAAATTTCAACATTATATTTCTTTCTTATCGTTCATTCTAAATATTTTTTTGTTAAAATCCATATAACCCAGATGCTTAATAGATATTTGGTGTTAATCTGAAAAAATTATTGCGAATAAAATCATTTCCAAAACTGACAAACGTCAGATTTATTTACTATTGATAAGCTTAAGTTTACCTTAACACATTTTTTAACTAAAATCTGATGCTTTAGTCAGAACTAGATAAACATAATTGTCATGTATAAAATATTATCGCACCCAATATTAGAGGCTCCTGCAGAGAAAAAAGTTAGTTTTTTATTCAATGGAAAAGAAATAAGCGGAGATGCTGGTTTTACTATTGCTGCAGCCTTGCATCAATCTGGATTCCCGGTTCATTCACATAGTTTGAAAGATCGCAAACGAAGTTTAGAATGTGGTATCGGAAAATGTGGAGCCTGCGAAATGCTTATCGACGGTAAAATAAAAAGAATTTGTATTACAAAAGTTGATGGTGTTCGAGAGGTATTAGAAATTCCGAAAAATTATCAACCTATAGAAATAGACAAAAAGGCGAATCAAGCCATTGACGTTTTTAAAACACAAGCTGTAATTATTGGAGCTGGTCCGGCTGGACTTGCAGCACGCGAAATTTTAAATGAAAATGGAATAGATAATATTGTAATTGACAATAATGATAAAATAGGTGGCCAATTTTTAATGCAAACTCATCAGTTTTTCTTTTTTGAAAAGGAGAAAAAATTTGGAGGTCTCCGTGGCTTTGATATTGCAGAAAGTCTGGCTGGAGACAACCGAGATGGAATATTTTTGGATTCTACCGTATGGGATATTCTTGAAAATAACAGAATAGCAGTTAAAAATATTTCAACTGATCAAATATATTACGTTGATACGGAGTATCTTATTGTTGCCACAGGTGCAGTTCCATTTATGCCAAGTTTTGAAAACGACGATTTGCCAGGAGTTTATACTGCTGCGGTAGTTCAAAAAATGATGAACAGTGAATTTACTCTTCTAGGTAAAAATGTGTTATCTGTAGGAGCCGGAAATATTGGATATTTGACTTCGTATCAGTTAATGCAAGCCGGAGCAAATGTAAAAGCAATTATTGAAGCCATGCCAAATGAAGGAGGCTTTCCTGTTCAGGCAAACCGTGTTCGTAGATTAGGTATTCCAGTTATGCTTTCGAAAATTTTAGTGAAAGCGCTTCCAAATGAAGATAATACGGGAATTATAGGAGCTGTAATTGCTGATTGCATTGATTTTAAGCCTGTTCCTGGAACTGAGGTAGTAATTGACGATATTGATGCCATAAATATTTGTACAGGTTTGGTTTCTGATGATCAGTTATTGATAAAAGGACATGATACTTTTGGTAGAAAATGTTTTGGTGTGGGTGATGCCATCCGTATTGGCGAGGGCACAAGTGCTGTACTTCGTGGAAAACAAGCTGCTTTTGAAATAGTTGAAGCTATAGGCAAACGATTCAATTATAACGATTTTTTAACAGTATCAAAAGAATATATTGATTCACAGCAACATCCGGTTAAAATATTGGATAAACCTTTTGAACCCACTGCAGAGCGACAACAACAAAAACCATTTGTAATGATTGATTGCTTGTATGGTTTTGCATGTAATCCTTGCGAATTTGCTTGCCCACATGGGGCCATTACAAAAACATCAACAAGCACAGTTCCAAATATCGATTTCGATAAGTGTATTGGCTGTATGGAATGTGTTTATCAGTGTCCAGGACTAGCAATTTTTGGATATGCTCCAAAGAAAAACTGGTTGTTTTTACCTGTGGAATATCATGTGGATATTGAAAAGGATGTTTTCCTGATAAATAACAATGGAGAAAAAATAGGAGAGGGTATTATTGAGAAAATTCTTAAAAAACCCAACAAAACCAATGTTGCGCGAGTTAAAGCAACTGAACTTTATGAAAAGGTTAAACTAACTGAGGTTCGTGGTTTTATTGTAAAAGAAAACTACCCAGAACAAGTTGTATTAAAAGATTCACCAGAAATTGAAAGCGCTTCATATGTATGTCATTGCGATGATGTTACCATGGATGATATACTTAAAGTAATTGGCGATCGTAAATATATTTCGGTTGATGAGATTAAACATACCACAAGACTTGGTATGGGAGCTTGTCGCGGAAAGCGTTGTATTCCACGATTAAAACGCAGCATTGGAGCTTATGGTAAAACTATTGTTGGCGATGCTACCCCTCGTGGACCTTTGTCGAATCAGGTTACCATGGGAGAAACATATCCGAAAAATGTAAAGGAAAATATCATTACTCAATCCGCTCAAAAGAAAACTAAAACTATAGAAGTTGAAGCGTTGATTGCGGGAGGTGGTATTGGTGGAAGCGCCTTATTCAGGTATTTGGCTGAAGCAGGTAAAAAGCCAGTATTGATCAATTACGGCAGGGGATCTTCATGGAGAAACATTGCCGGAGGTAGACCAAATTTCTCATTACCAGAACTCTCAGATATAGCAACAAAAAATTTAGACATATTTAAGGATTTACAAAATAAAGCTAATATCGATTTTAGACCCATTGATTATGTAACATTTGCACACGATGAAGCTATGTACAAAGCTTTGGAAGCTTCTATGGCATGGTCAGATTCTTATATGATTGATAAAAAGGATTTTGCAAAGGAAATAACTCCGCATATAAATCCAAATCTTAATAAATACAGCTCAGCTTTAGTAACCAAGAATTGTTGGCAAGCCACACCGGGAAGGGTGGTTGATATTATTCGACAACTAGGTGTTGAAAAAGGAGGTACTGTTCAAGAGGATTGTGAATTGTTGGATGTTCGAAAAGAAGGAAAAATATATTTTGTTCTAGTAAAAGATCATAGTGGGGAATACATTGAATATAAGACCGAAATATTTATAAATGCATTGGGACCTGAAGGTGCTAAATTTGCAAAACAGATGGGATTGGAAACCGGTATTTATCCTGTAAAGCATCAAGCTTTTATAACCCGTAGATTGCCCATGTTAGGTAAAAACGGGATTCCTTTACCGATGATGATAGATAGAAGAATTTACAAAGGATTTACTGCGGTATATGGCCAGCAATTGGCTGAAACAGGACAAATTATTGGTTGTGCTTCACCAGCTGTGGATTCAATGGAATCGCACAAAAGCCTTCTAATGAATTCAAAGGATTTTATTGAAATAGTATCCGAAATATTTGTTGACTGGATTCCACAACTTTCATCAGTTGGTTTTCAGGCATTATGGTCGGGTTATTATGTTGAACCACGCATGATAGTTGACCCTGAACTTGGATTATTTATTGGTTTGCGTGGACAAGGTTTTATGTTAGGCCAGTATTTAGCCAAACTTTATGTCGATAAGTTATTGGGTAACGAAGTTCCTGAATATTTCGAACGCCTTACTATGAAAGGCGATGGCTTGCTTGAAAAGGCCTTTAAATAGAAAGAATATTTGATATTATAAATTGAGGCTCACTGATTTTTCAGATGAGCCTCAATTAGTTTTTTAGTTGATTATACTCCATCTTGAGAGTTACCATTCGGTTTTGCAATCTTTAACAATGCAGCTATTGCTCACGCTATTAATACAAAGCTATTAATGAAATTCGAAGAATAATATATTTTTTATTCACAATGGTTCTTACTTAAAAAGTAGCGACTATTTTTTTATCTAAAGAATTCCTCGTAGGCTTGCCTCGGATAGTAACTTTAAATTTTTTTTAATTTTTTCAAAATAGGGTAGGTCGGAATTTCCGACAAAGCACTCAGCATGGTGCAATGGAGGGTAAAATACAAATTCTCTATTCTTTTTGAATGAAGAAGCATCGTATATGCTTGCGACGAAAACTCATGTGGAGCTTTAACGAAAAGGACCAATGAAGTTAGCTGTATGAGGTGTGAGCGGTTTTGCGCTAGGTTAACAGGCAAGTTCTTTAAGCAAATTTGGTTTGTGTGGCGGTATTTTTAGCGACTTGGAAATGTGTTTGGTTGCGAAGCGAGGGCATATCACTCATAATTTAATTCTTACTTATCAATTCAATCAAGTAGTGCCAAAGTAAAATCTTATCATTCGTAGATTTTCTAGTGTGAGATGAATACAACTTCTCTACTAATGGAAAAGAATCTATTTTAGTCAAAATTTCTTTATCACCTGTCCAATCAATTGTTTTGTCAACATTACCATCAGACAATTCTTTAATCCAATTATTTACTTTTTCAAACCAATCAGAAGAAGTCCGACTTTGAACATATCCGAACATGCCACTTACTTTAAGATGGGAAGAATGGTGACCTCTTTTAAAACGTTCAATTCCTCCTCGTAAGCCACATACGTACTCTTTATTATTTGATGATTCTGAAAATCTTTTTGCTTCAAACTCTATTATAGGGATTGGTTTTCGGTTTCGAGTCATCACAAAAACTCCAATATCAGTTTCCTTATCTGATTCCGCTTGCGTTGGATTTTTACTAAATCGGAATGGGAAATAACCTCCAGATTCATTCTTGCATAGTTCAAAATGATGAACAAGAATATCACTTATCCTATTTTCCTTTTCTGATTCATTATTGGATTGGTAATAAGGAGGGAATGCTGAAATATTATTATCAATAAACGACAAAACTAAATCCACTTCAAAATTTGGAGCTACACTAAGGTCATTATCTCTTGGAGTTTGATATGTTGGCAATGAATCTTTAAGCATTATGGTATCGGGATTTAACGTAGTCCGCAAAAGATTCATCTGCATCCCTTAGAGCAATGGAGGGTAACCAGTAACGCAACTGTTTTGGTTTGGCTATAATGATGGAATCTTGCCCATAAACTCTAATTATTTTTTGTATATGTGTACTTTCATTATTTTCCTTCCTTGATGGAATTACTGATTCAATATATTTTTCTATATCATCTGCATTTTCAAATTTAGCATGTAGCTTTTCAGAAGCATATTCAAAATGTAATGCAAAATACTTTCCTGCATCAATTATTTTAAATAATTGAAATGATTTTTCTTTTTGATAAATGCTGTTTAATGTTTTACAAAAAAGGTAAGAAAAGTTTGAAATCTCACCTTCGGAAGAATATGCAGATAAATCATTTTTTGCAAGTTGATTGTTTAATACATCATCTATAATAATTTCCTCAGTTTCAGATAATTTTAAATCATCTTCATTTTTAGAAAATGGCAAATCCATAAAATCTTCAGTCATCGGAACTGTATGGCGATTTACCTTTATTTGACTGCTTGTAGCTAAAATAAAAAATCTTAATACCTTACCATTATTCTTTAAATAATGAAAAAGTTGTTCTAGCTCAGACCTATGTTTTTCAGGTGCATGAATACCAATTATTTTATTCCTAAATACTAAATATTCATCAGAGAAATGAGTTATTAATCCTTCTTTCCCAATATTTGCTCGAATCAGAATGTGTGGAGGTGTATAAATTAATTCATTTCTTCTTCTTTCAAACTTATCAATATTACATTCTACAAGTTGAGTTATATCTACTTCATTTTCAAACATAGCAGAAGTAGGAATAAATTTCTTGCCTGTTATATATTTACATGGTTTCCCATTTCTATTTTCAGTAAAACCTTCACCAGATAACCACCCTTCTGTTTTCTTAGATTCTATAAAATGTTTTAAGGTTTTAAGTTCAGAAAGCCTTTCTAAAAGATTGTTAATTCTACCCCCACCTAATAGATTAGCCTTCCACACATAAGTGTTATTTAAAACAGCGTTCTTGCTTACTAAATGGAAATCATAATGGTCAAATTCTAAAAACAATCTATTTGAATTTGAAAATGTTCTATTAGCAACTAAATGCAAAACATCTTCATCCGTAGGTAAACATTTTTGCATAAATACAGCAGCTGTAGCAACCGTTCGTGACCCCCAAAGTTTATTAGCTAATTTTGTTAAATCAATAACCTGTAAAAGGTTGTAATTACTAAACAGTTCAGCTCTAAAAGATATATCTTTTTTATATAAAAGTGGAACAGATGGTTGTACTAAACAAAGAATAGCATTCTCCTTAAGAAGCTTCATTGAATGTACAAGAAAATGTAATGCAGGATTTTCATCAGGAATGCTTATTTCACTCTCATATCCTATTTTATCCTTTAATTCTTTAAAATGCTTTATTCGAATCGGCTCTTTACCATTAACTGAGGCTAAATTAAAAGGAGGATTTCCAATAACCAAATCGAAATTTGCATTCGGTTTACTTACTATAAATTCAAAGAAGTCCTGAGTAATGATATTTTTACTTAAATCAGGAAATTTGAGTTTTTCCCAAGTCGGAGGGTCTAAATCAACTTCATCTAAAATAGCTAAAGCTAAACTAAAAACAGATAGGCGAATAGCGTCCTGCTCAATGTCAACACCATGAATGCTTTGTAATAAAAGCTCCTTTAATACTGACAACGAAGGTTTAATAAGTTTCCCAGTCTTTTTCCACTGTTCATACCTCCACCATTGTACAATCCGTTTGTAGGTTTTTACAAGGAAAATCCCGGAGCCACAACTAACGTCAATTATTTTAAAATCTTTATGAGGAATTTTTAATGGCATGCATTCATCCACTAAAGTGCTAACAATCATTTCAGGAGTATATACAACATCCTTACTATCGGTTAATAGCTCCTCGTAAACTGAACTAATTACTTCAACTGGTAAATGGGTAAAGGAATATAGACGCCAGATTACATATTGATTATCTTTATTGTCTCCATCCAAGTAACTGGCAAGTTTTTGGACTTCTGATTGCTGAATGGCTTTTCTTTCCTCAAATTCTTTTTCTTTGTCCCATTCAAATATTTTACCATTAAAATCTTTTGCCAATTGGTCAAGCAAATCCAGCAGTTTGCCTTTACGGATGGTTTCGCAAAAATCTGAGCATTGAAAATTCTTCTTAAAATATGTCTCAGCAAAATAACCGCTGGCACTTTTCACATCCCTTTCTTCAAGATATTTTATTAGAAGGCTTTGAACTAATAACTTTAAAGCAACATGTCTATTCAACCCCGATTCTTCAAGAAAGCTTCTGAAAACTTCTTTTAAACCCCTAATCAAATCTCTAGTTGCTGATTGCTCAAAACGAAAATCCTTTTTCTCATTTTGTTCATCCCAAAAGATTCCGCTGTCAAAATCTTTAGCATTAAAGTCTTTAATAGCCTCGCCCGTTCTGGTTAATATTTCTTTGGCGTAACTATCTTTTTCTTCTTTTGGTCTTTTCCTTGAATCAAATATACTTACAGATGATTGCTCAATAATTATATATGCAGGAACTTGATATCCATTCCACATTTGGATATGTATCTTGTTCCTATCTTCATCGGAAAGTCCTTTTTGAGTATAATCAAATAGATATAATTGAGGAACATTAGCTCTGCCGTCCTGAAAATGTCTAAAATAGACAGCATCAGCTTGAAATTTATTTTTAGCAGTCTCCAGTGCGAAAAGTATATCTGGTGATGCCAAATTCGAATCTAAATTTTCAAAATTATTCGTCAACAGCACTCCACTCTTCTTATTATCATCTAATAAAGAGAAGTTTAAATCAATGATGTGTTTTTCAAATAATTGTGTTGACATAATAAAATTTTACTAATAATCGTAAAAACAAAAATACATTTTTATTAAAGAGTTTCTTAAAAAAATCAACCAAAATTTCAACAGTGACTTTAGTTTATATTTTGGTGGTGCGTCAGAAAAAATTTGGCTCTTTTGCAAGCCTAAGCATCAGCCTGTGTGTCGGAGCTTGCAAATGTGCCTAATGTGCGTTGGCTTGTCGTTCTTTGCATGAAACCTAACGGTTTATGTAAGTGGAGTGCGGGATTAAAAGTTGAAAACTTTCAAAATCGCACGGAGCCAATTCGTTTATTCATATTTTCATGTTTTCCGTCAAATCGACAAAGACGGATTGGAGGTGTTGCAACAACGAACCGCAGCCTCAAAAACCGCTGAAACCCGCATTACATATGACAATTTGTTATGTGCTGGGCTTTATTTGTTTTTTATCGTTACCCAATTCTTGTCAGACATAAAATTTACAAATTCAGCTTCTCCTTTTTCTTTAATCATTTCGATTCCTTTTCTACGATTTGTCCGGGTAATGAATTGACCAAATCTTATCATAAGAGGATTATACAATTTACAATCTCTGACGGAGCTATACTTTTTGCAATCTGCACAACTATTATATTCATTTTCAATACAACAAGGTCTAACCTTGCATGCCTTGTATCCCACAGCATATTTAGGACTATCTCCTTTGCATCCTTTACATTTTCCCTTTATAAACGTTGGGCATGCTCCACAATAGAACCCACAATATGAAACCAAGTCAGTATTTATTTGCTCTATTGTTTTCATTTTTTGTCCTTTTTAAATTTTGCTTTATTGTTTTTATCCATTTTTTCAGTGGCATATTGAATTATTTTTCTGCCGCAGGTGTCTTTCCATTTTAATAAAAATGACTCCGCTAAATCGGGTTGTTTTTTCCAAATTTCTCTTAAAAGAGTACCAAGACCCTTTTGAACATCTTCCTCTTCATCCAACATTAATTGTTCTATCACAGATAAAACAGGCTCTATTTTGTATCCCTTTTTTATTGTTTCAACAAATGTAACTGGTACTGCTCTTCTTTTCCATTTTGATTTTGATTGTGTCCAGTCAGTAAAGTCTTTAGGTTGAATAATCTCATTGAAAATAAACTCAGACAAAACCAACATGCATAAAACATCTGTATTTGCCCAGTTTTGGATTCCATTCTCTAACCATCTTCCAACTCTTGCAAATGTATCTTTGGTAAATTCATCTTTTTTTGACAAAATGAAGTGAGTTGCAAAGGCAGCTTCTTCAAATTTTCCTGTGGATACAAGGGTATCACCAAAATTCAGGTAATCATTTATGGTCATTTTATCTTCCCATGCAATTACCCACTTTTCTTTTTGAGTTTCAAATATTTTTGAATCTATTCCATAGCCATCATACCCCTCCTTGAAATATTTTGAATATTTAGTTATGACCGATTTATCTGAGTTAGCTAAACAAAACTCAACTATTTCCTTATGTCTTTCACTTGTTTCCATAATATCTTAATTTGTCGTATAAAAATAACATGTCCGCCACATTAAAAATTGTAAAAAATGGTCTTTATTTCCTATCATTAAAGAATTTTCGTGGTGAAAGACCTGTTATGTTTTTAATGTCGTGAATAAAATGCGACTGGTCATAATAACCATTATCAAATGCTAATTGATACATATTTGCATTTTCATTGTTCATTTGTATTACATTCTGAAACCTGATAACGCTTGCAAATTTCTTGGGATTTAAACCAACATGTTTAGAAAAAATTCTTTCAAATTGCTTTATTCCTAAACACAATTCTTGTGCTACAACCTTAGATTTCAATTGTCCTTTAGAATTCTCAATTAATTTTATTGCATGCTCAATTCTCTCAAAGTCATTATCCGTACTCAACCTTTTTATTAGAAACTTTTCTAATTGAATAATTCGTTGTTTGTTGTTTTTAGAATTAAACAATTTGTCTTCTAATTCAATAGCTTCGTTTTTAATCAAATCGCTCATTGAAAGGTTTTTGTTTTGCAAATCATTAATTGGTAAATTAAAGAAAGGTTTAACGCCATGTGGCTTAAAAATGATAAGAATCATTCCGGTCTTTCCTGATAATGACAAGTCATAATAACCGGTTTGTTGCCCGCAAATAACCAGATTTGATTCAATATATTCATTTGATTTTTTTCCCTTGAATTTTGAGGGTAAACCATAATGAAAAACCAAAGTTACATTCCCCTGAGGAAAAACCCGCTTATATGGCATATAGTCTATTGAATTATTGATTTCGACAATACAATAGTTCTTAATGTACTTTCTTAGAATCCCTGTTGGTTCAATAATTTCAAGCATATCATTTTATCATCTCATGCTGTTTTCAGCCTTGCACATAAACGATTTGCGGTATGGCATGAAGCGGATTGCGAGCGATTTTATATCAAACTGAGATAAAGTTGGAACGGGCTAACCCCGTTCCACTTAAACACTTCACCGCTTTTTGCTATATTGCTTGTTACCCAACGTATATCATTCAAATATAATTGGTTTAGAAGTTTTGGGTATTTTCACAATATGAAAAGGTTGATTTATAACAGAATTCACAAATTCGGTTTCTGATTTAGAAACAACAATATTATTAGCATTTTCTAATATATCAGTTAATTGAACTTCCCAACCATTTTCTTTTACATCTAAAAAAACTGCAATTATCATTTCATTGCCAAAATCAATATTAGTTTCTGTAAACTGATCTGTTACACTGTTCACGGAATCCATTTGATTCATAAGGTTTTGCCAATCAGTTGTATTTGTAATTACTATGTTTGATTGTGCAATTCCTTCTTCACCACCTCCATATAATGATCCTTTTCCAATATCAGTAAAACAAATAATTGTTGGCTGTGCAGTTGGTTCATCTTCTTCTTTATCGCAACTGCAAACAAAAAGAAGAATACTTAAAATTGAAATTAATATTGCTCTTGTATTCATAATATTATTAAATTTAAGATTTACAAAACAGATATTGAACTTTCGTTCTCTATTAAAAAGTTTATTGTTTTAATAGAGTTTTTGCATCTACAATTTCGCCATCACAAACCAAAGCAACAGTATAAAATCCATTTTGATAATTACTAATATTGATTTGTGTTTCTTGTATATCTACATCCAAAATGTAATTGTTCAATATATCACTACCATAAAATCCTAGCACCATTAAATATGCCGAGCTTGCATCGTTTATTTTGTAATTTACAACAATATTATCCGTTGCTGGGTTTGGAGTAATACTTTCAATAGTGCCTGGTTTAAATTTAACTTCAACGCTGGCATAATCTTTAAAGCCATCGGTAGTAGCTATAACCTCCAGTTTATACGCTTTTACAACATCTGCTGTTACAGTCAAATCTTTTCCTTGATAAATCAAATTGCCCTCACTATCGTACCAGTTGTAAGCAGCAGGTTCATTTATATCTTCTGCACTTATGGTAATGGTTTCATTTTTTTCAACTTCTCTATCATCACCTGCATCAGCTATAAAAACTTGTCTTGGTTTTTTTCTTATAATAAATGTTTCGCCTCCTATTACTTCACCTGTATTGGCATCTTTTTG
>JAEINW010000069.1 GCA_016342715.1 Salinivirgaceae bacterium
ACAATTTACTCAAGCCCATATTGGTCCATGTATCAGTCAGCAAAATTATGAAGTTGGTAAAAATGTATTTGATGCTTTTTATAAACTAAACCTTGAGCTTGATACGATTTTTACATCTGCAAAAAACAATGACAAATTTATGTGTGATATTGCTGACGCGAATAGACAATTGTTGATTAAATCGGGACTAAGTGAAGATAATATTATTATTTCTGGGGAATGTACTTATGACAATGCTGAAAGGTATTATTCGGCTCGTCGTGATGGCTTTAATACGGGACGAATGGTTTCAGGAATAGTTCTTATTTAATATTCATATAAATATCAAAATACCAACGATGCAAACAAATGAGCACCCAAACCCGATTGTATAAATATTCCTTATCGCTTGTTAAATATTCATCAATTAAACGCTTTGTTATTTTGGGTTCAACAAAACCAGCTTCGATAAGCATACTTTCGTTTAAATAATCATCAATTAAATATTTAAGATCGGTCTTTAGCCATTTGTTTATTGGACTGGCAAATCCCCATTTGGGTCGGTCAAATATTTCTTTGGGTACATAATCGTACAAAACCTCTTTAAGCAAAAATTTCGAAACGCCATTTTTAACTTTTAAATTGGGATCTAAATTTAATGCAAATTCAACGATTCTATGATCGAGCAAGGGAACTCTTGATTCTAAAGAGTACTTCATGCTTGCCCTATCAACCTTAGTTAGCAAGTCGTCGGGTAAATAATAATTTAAATCAAAAAGAGCCTGTTTTTCAGATGCCGAAAGATTACGAATTTCATTATTTAGCTTAAAAAGTTCAAAATAATTTTCAGAATTTAAAGAAATATTTTTAAGTTCTTTTTGACTAAAAAAGTATTGTTCCTGCGAAAATATATGTATGTTTAAATGTTTTTTGCTTTTTATGTCAAACAGATGCGAAACTCTCTGATATTTTGGATTTAATTGATTTAATACCTGTTTGGAAAGAAATCTGGAATTCCACACCAAGGGATTGTTCAATCGTTTTGCCCATTGGTACATGCCGTATCCAAAAAACAATTCATCGCCACCATCGCCCGATAGGGTCATGGTAACTTGCTCTTTAGCCATTTTTGAAACTAACATGGTAGGAAGAGCCGAAGAATCGGCATAGGGCTCATCGTAATAATTCCAAATATCATCGACTAAATTCAATGCTTCTTTTTCCGAAAGAATATATTCATGATGATCGGTTTCAAGGTGTTTCGATACTTTTCGGGCATAGGCTGATTCGTTATATTTTGAATCTTCGAAACCAATGCTAAATGTTTTTAATTGATGATTGGTAATTTTTTGAGCCATGGCGGTAACCAGAGAACTGTCAACTCCTCCACTTAAAAATGTACCATAGGGTACATCGGCAATCAAGCGATATTTTACTGAATCTTCAATTAAATAATTAAGTTCGGCCTTAGCTTCAGAAAAATTTGATTGACAATTCGCTTTTATCTGTTTTGAGGAATTCCAATATTCAGTAAAATTCAACTCCGCCCCATCAAAAACTGCATAATTCCCTTGCGGAAATTTATATACCTTAGAATAAATGGTTTCGGGAGCGGGAATATATCCCAAATGTAAAAATTTATTTATTGCACTTTGGTTTATGTGCTTGTTTTGCTTAAAATGAAACAATTTAGTTATGGCCTTTAATTCTGAGGCAAAAGCCAATTGGCCATCAACTAAATAATAGAAAAGGGGTTTAATCCCTATTCTATCGCGGAACAGGTAAAGTTTATTTTCACTAATCTTATAAATAGCAATGGCAAACATACCATTAAGGCGATTCACAAAATCTGGGCCCCACTTTTCAAAAGCCTCTAAAATAACTTCTGTATCGCTGGTTGTTTTAGCGTTAAAATTAAGTTCTTTAGCAATTTCGCGATAATTGTAAATTTCTCCATTAAAAACTATAACCGTATTACTGCTATGTGAGGTCATGGGTTGGTTTGCCATATCCGACAAATCAATAATACTCAACCTGCGATGACCCAATGCTAAATTTTCGTGAAAATATGTGCCCGCAGCATCTGGTCCCCTATGACTCAAAGAATTTATCATAGAGCTTAATTCTTCATTAAAAAAGTAGTTATTTGAAGAAAAAAAGCCGGCAATACCACACATACAATTGAGTTTATTTGACAAAGGAATAAAAAATCCGGAAAAATCCGGATATTAAATTAAATCATTAATTTTTTCGGGTGGTTGTGCAAAAACTCCCTTTTCATCTTTAATTACAATAGGACGCTGAAGTAATTTTGGGTTTTCAGCAATTATTTTGTACCATTCCTCATTGCTGTATTTATTATCTTTTAAGTTTTTTTTATAGTATTCTTCTTGTGTCCGCACCAAATCAGTTACTTGTAAGCCCGTTTGCTTAACTAATTTTTCAACATCATTTGCAGAGAGATTTATATTTAGATAATCAATGATCTCATGCTCCAGATTATTTGTTATTAAATAATTCAACCCTGCTCTACTTTTTGAACATCGAGGATTGTGAAATATTTTAAGCATGATAATAGGGTTTAATTATTATTTTTGAACCAGAGATACAATGGCTGCAGCACATCCCGGTTTTAATTCAACAAAGGATATTGACAAGTAATACACCTGTGTTTTGGTACAAGTAAACTCAAAGTACTTGTATGTAGAGCCGTCTGAAGGATCATAATTTCCACCATAATATCTTGAGAAATCATATAATTTTAAAACAGCATAATCATTACAAGTGGAATCTTCCTTAATATTAAATCGGTAGTGGGAGCCTTTATTTAATAGTATTGAGAATTCTTTTGCAGGTGGTTTTTTCGGATTCTTACCTTCTTCAAGCGTGACTCTAAAATCTTTTAAGTAGGTGGCATCACCAATTTCTTGCATAACTACCTCCTTTAAGGCCATGCCACATTGAGCCATTAAATGGGATTGATTTGTTATAATGGATAAAATGGCAATTATTCCTAGGATCCTTAAAAGATTTTTGGAATGTTTTATCATAGTCATAAGGTAAATAAACGTTGTTTAAAAATACATATTATCCATTACTCTACAAAAACTATTCCCCTCCAAATTCCATCAGATAAGCCTTTATAAATCCATTTAATTCTCCATCCATAACAGCCTGAACATTAGATGTTTCAAAGTTGGTTCGCACATCTTTTACCATTTTGTAAGGATGCATAACGTAACTACGAATTTGTGAACCCCACTCAATTTTTTTCTTATTCCCTTCAATTTTTGCTTGCTCATCTTGTTTTTTCCTAAGCTCAAGTTCGTACAACTGAGACTTTAATAAACGCAGGGCATTTTCTTTATTATTATGCTGCGATCGGGTTTCGGTATTTTCGATAACAATTCCTGAGGGAGCATGATGCAATCGAACTCCGGTCTCCACTTTATTAACATTCTGTCCGCCAGCTCCGCCGCTTCTAAAAGTGTCCCAAGTAATATCTGAGGGATTAATATTTATTTCTATACTGTCGTCTATAGCCGGAGAAACAAACACCGATGAAAAAGTTGTTTGACGCTTACCTTGAGCATTAAACGGGGAAATACGTACTAACCTGTGCACCCCATTTTCTCCTTTTAAATATCCATAAGCATAGTCACCAGTTATTTCAAGAGTCACCGTTTTTACGCCCGCTTCATCTCCTGGTTGATAGTTTACTTCACGAACTTTATAATTATTTTTTTCGCCCCACCGTATATACATTCGCATTAACATTTCGGTCCAGTCTAAACTTTCTGTTCCGCCAGCGCCGGAATTTAACTTTACTATGGCTCCCAAAACATCTTCCTCTTTACGAAGCATGTTCTTCGATTCTAAATCTTCAATCAAGCGAATGGTTTTGCTTGTTTGAGCATCTACTTCAGTTTCTGTTGCTTCGCCAAGCTCATTAAATTCGATAAGAATTTGCAAATCTTCAAGTGCAGTAGCAGCCTCTTTAAAACCATTTACCCATATTTTTATCAGGTTTATTTTTTTTACTTGCTCTTCTGCTTTTTTAGGATCATCCCAAAAATCAGGCGCTTGGGTTTTTTGTTCCTCTTCTTCTAATTCAATATTCTTTTTCTCAATGTCAAAGATGCCTCCTCAGCGCATCCAGACGCTTTATAATTTCCTTATTTTGTTCGGGTGTAATCATAATAATTTTCTTATTGGACAAAAGTATGAATTATTCTTGCAACATTACATTTAAAATTTTAAATACAAGATCAGATTCAAAACCCTTGTTTATTATTGATTTGGCCACTTTGCTTTTTAATTCAAAGGCATCTTTTGCTTTTGTCTTTTGTAATTTTTTTTGAATTTCAGTAGTTGCAATATCTATATATTCTTCCTTAGAAAAATCATTAAATGAATTTGTAATAATCTCACCATCTATGCCTTTATGTTTTAAATAGTATTTAAGCTTATTTTTTCCCCAATGATTAAATTTTATTTTATCATTTACATAGGCTCTGGCATAGCGTTCGTTGTTAATGAATTTATTGTCAATTAAATAAGTAATAATTTCTTCGGAATGGTTTTTTGCAACTTCCCATTTGTTCAGTTTTTCAGAAATATCAAAAGCACAATATTCTCTTGAGCTACATAATTGCATGCATTTATTTTGGGCTTGCTGTTTTTCCATTTTTAAAGTTCTGCTCTTATCATACGATATTTATCATTCAAATCTTTCTTGGCTATTATGTGTTTATATCCCATTTTTTCTAGCATAGCTATAGTTTGCTGATGTAAAGCTTCGTTTATCTCAAAATAAAGTTTACCTCCAATTTTCAAAAGTGTTTTGCCAAGTTCTGCAATTCTAATATAAAAAACTAAAGGCTTATTATTTTCAACATAAAGAGCCAAATCTGGTTCAAAATTTAGAACATTTGCTTTCATTAACTTCTTTTCCTCCAGCATAACATAGGGAGGATTGCTTACCAAAACATCTAAATGATTTGGCAATTCCAAGTAGGATGTAGATAAAACATCTGCCTGAATAAATTGAGTAGCTACCTTATTTAGTATCGCATTTTGTTTGGCGACGTTTAAAGCATCTTCTGAAACATCAAGTCCAAAAACCACTGAATCGGGAATGTTTTTTGATAAGGAAATAGCTATGCATCCACTACCAGTGCCAATATCTAAAATTTTCGAAGTAGCTATTTGCTTATCTGTAATTATCCAATGAACCAACTCTTCGGTTTCAGGTCGGGGAATTAATACCGATTCATTTACTTTGAAAATAAGATCGTAAAAATCAGTTTCTCCCAAAATATATTGAATAGGTTCATTATTTAATAAACGACCAACAATATTTTGTATTTGAGAATTAACAGAATTGGGTACTTTTGTTTCAGGATAAGCTAATATTTTTGAGCGCTCTATGTGCATTTGGTTTTGTATTACCATAAAATAGAGTTGATTAATTTCTCTGGGCTCAAAAATACCGTGCAATTTATTCTTAAATAAATTTGATATGTCTTTTAGCGTATCATTCATGGGGTCAAAAATATAAAAATACTAGCATGCAAGATTCAATTTTACATGAAAAATATATGAAACGGTGTTTGCAATTGGCAAAAAACGGCAAAGGCAAAGTTTCACCCAACCCCTTGGTCGGTTCTGTGATTGTGCATAACAACCAAATTATAGGCGAAGGATATCATAGGAAATATGGCCATGCTCACGCCGAAGTGCATGCAATAGTGTCTGTAAAAAACAAAGAATTATTAAGTGAATCAACTATTTATGTGAATTTAGAACCCTGCTCCCATTTTGGAAAAACACCCCCCTGCGCCAATCTAATCATTGAAAATAAAATTCCCAATGTTGTAATAGGCATGCAAGATCCATTTGCAAAAGTAAATGGCCAGGGAATTACAATGCTACAAGCTGCGGGCTGCAATGTAACTGTTGGCGTTCTTGAAAATGAGTGTTGCGAGTTGAATAAAGAATTTACAGTTTTTCATATGAAAAAGCGTCCATATATTGTTTTAAAATGGGCTGAAACCTTGGATGGATTTATTGATAAAAAAAGAGATTTAAATGATTTACAAGAACCCAATTGGATTACAAATGAGGTTTGTAGATCGTTGGTTCATAAATGGCGATCGAATTTAAGTGGAATAATGATAGGTACTAATACAGCTCAAATTGATAATCCAAAATTAAATGTTCGTTCGTGGCATGGCGAAAACCCCTTGCGAATAATAATTGACAACGATTTGAGTTTGTCAAAGAATCTATCAGTTTTTGATCAAAGCCAACCTTCACTTATATTAAATTCAATTAAAAATGATAAAGAGGGGAATAATGAATTTGTAAAAATTGCTTTTGGCGATTCATTTCTTTCAAATTTAATGCATGTGCTTGCTGAAAGGAATATAAGTAGTTTATTAGTAGAAGGAGGCCAAAAATTAATTGATACATTTATTAAGCAAAACTTATGGGACGAAGCTAGAGTATTTGTAGGAAACAGATATTTTATAAATGGTGTTTCAGCTCCAAAAATAAGAGGGAAAATTATTGCAACAGAAAAATTACGTGATAATTACTTAAGCGTTTATAAAAACCAATAAGATTAATGCAGCAATCAATGTGTGAAAATGTTTAGTAACTTTTTAACATAAGTATTGACTTGAATGCTTTATTTTCAGATTTTTGCTACATATATCAAATTCTATTGTTTGAATTGATATAATAAAACATTAAATTTGAGTTTAGCCAATAACTTCAATGCACTATGAAACAAATAAAACTGTCTGTTTTTTTTACTTTGATGCTAGTTTCATCACAAATTTTTTCTCAAGTAGTCAGAGGAAGTGGAAACGTAAAAACTGATGTTCGTGAATTATCTGGATTCACCGAATTAATTGTCCAAGGAAGTTTTGACCTTATTATTCAGCAAGGCGATCAGGAAGGAGTAAGAATTGAAACTGATGATAATCTAGCAGAGTTATTCCAAACACGAATGGATGGCAAAAAATTATTCATAACCATGCTTGCCGATGTAAGGAAATCGAGTGCAATGAATGTTTATATTTCCATAAAAGAGTTAAACAGAATAGTTTTACTTAATGACATTCGTTTAAAAAGCCAGAATGTCATTCATTTTGATGAATTGACTATATTTTCAGGAGGTATGTCAGAAATTGAACTGGAAATATATGCTGCAAAATTAAATGTTCAATTAACCGACGGAACTTACGCATATTTTAAAGGATTTTCAGAGATACTTTCTGCTGAAATACATGATGAAACTGAAATGAATGCCCTTGAGCTTGAAACCAATACTACAGAAGTATTATCATCGGGCTTAACTGAGGTTAGTGTGAATTCACAAAAAGAGCTTAAACTCCTTGTAACAGGGGCAAGTAATGTCTATTATACAGGTGAACCTAAAATAACTGAAAGAATATTTTCGAGTACGGGCTTTATTGTAAAAAGAAAAGGTGCAAACGAACAATAGTTAGTAATTAAGGAGTGAAAATATAAAAAACATTCTAATTAAGATTTTTAACTTTTCCCTATTTCGTCCCTTTTTATACTGGACTCATTAAACCTTCCAATAAACTTTGTTATAATTTTTTTAAAATTATCTTCCTCATTGTTTAAAAATTTAACTTTTATGGGCACATAAAAGAAAGGGATGTTTATTAATTCTGAATTTTGAAATTCTGTTTTAAACTTAACAGCATCTTTTTCTGTACACAAAATAATTTTATCAGAACTTTTAATATCATTGTACTCGTTAAATATTTTATTAATGTTGCCTTTTGTAAATGTGTGATGATCAGAAAATTGTAATTTTTTTATCGTAGCTCCAGCCTTTTCTATTTCAGAATATAAGCTTTCAGGATTTGCTATTCCTGTAACACACAAAACGGTTTTCCCTTTTAAATCATTTAAACTACTTATCTTTTGTTTTGAGCCAAAAAGTGGTTTTAAACTAGTATAAGTAAAGGATGTAAAAAATAGATTCTGATAAGGAAAAAGATTGAGTTCCTTAAACATGATTCTAAAGTCGATGGGGTTCATTGTTGGAGGGCATTTTGTTACAATAATAATATTCGCTCTATCTCTATTTCTTGCCGGCTCACGCAATCTCCCAACAGGTAATAAATAATCTTTTGTTATGGGCTTATTGTAATCAATTAAAAGAATATTCATTCCCGGATCAATATGTCTATGCTGAAAGGCATCATCAAGAACAATTACTTGGGGTTTTTCTTTTTCGTTTAACAGAGTTTTAACACCATTTACTCTTTTTTCATCAACAACAACTTTAACATCAGGGAATTTTTGTTTTATCTGAAGGGCTTCATCACCAACATCCCTAACAATGGAGTTTGTTTTTACTTCAACAAATCCTTTGGTTTTTCGCTTGTATCCTCTACTTAATGTGGCAACACTATATGATTGTTTTAACCATTCAATTAAAAATTCAGCATGAGGAGTTTTTCCTGTTCCTCCAACAGAAATATTTCCGATTGAAATTATGGGTAATTTAAAGGATTTGCTTTTTTTTATCTCTAAGTCGAATAATTTATTTCTAACATTAATTGCAATTCCGTATAGTATTGAAAAAGGATATAGATACCAATGCATTTACCAATTTTTTTTAACTCTTCAAAGGTAGTGAGTATTGGATGAAATAAAAATTTATAAGCTATATATAAGAAAAAAGCTGCTTAATAAAATAATTAAGCAGCTTTTAATTTCGTATTAAAAAGAATTACCTTCCGCCATTTTGCATTAAATAGTTATACATTTCTTCAAAATGTTTCGATAATTTTTCGCTTAAATCTTTTTGTTTATATTTTTTAGCCATTTCGTTCAACCATTGTACGGTAGCAAAACAAAGCTGTTTATCTTGCTCTGCCTGATTTTTGAAGCTGGCATCCAATTGCATGTAATAGTTTAAATCGTTCAAAGCAGTTTCCGACATATTTAAAGCAATTTCAGCTCCTTTTTCATTCATTCCAGCTTCAAAAAAAGCTTCAACAAAGTGTGTGTCAAAATAATCTAATGGCATTTTCTCAATAGGTAACACTTCTAAACCACGCTCCATAACTTCTTTGGCTTTTTCCATTTCACCTTCGGCCACTAGAGCTTTTGCTAAGCGACCAAAATTATTACGAACTTTAACAATACGGATGGTTCGGCGAGTGTTTTCGTTTAAATAAACATCAGGATCGCCCATGTTTCCCCATTTGAATTTGTTCATAATATTATCGTAAAGAATATCACTATCAATTCTACCTATCGATTGATAATCAAATTTTGTTCTAATTGGAACAAAACGAGAAGCAAAACCTTCCATTTGGAAATAGTCGCGCAAGTTGGTTTCGTTACCAGAACCTACAGAAACAAAATATATGGGTCTTTCCCAATCAGATGTTGCTAATAAATCAAGAATCATCATATCATTTTTAAGAATGTATCTTGATTTAATACCCCATTTCACTTCTTTAACAATTTGATCGGCATCTTCTGGTTTAACCACACCTTTTTCAATAACCTTAGCCGAGTCAACGGTAATTTTAAATTTCTTTGTTGGGAAATAATCCGTTTGTTCTCCCATTGAAGTAGAAACTCTTGTTCTGGCATCGTCGCTTCCAACAAATTCAATTACTTGGCTTAATTCAACATAATCATCCATGCGCTCAAAAACCGGAACTTGGTCGCGTGTTCCTTGAACATACTGATTTTGTTTTAAACTAAATGGTACGGGTTCGGAATCGTAGTATTTCGATTTCATTTGATCAATATACCAATCGGTGATTAAATATGGCAAACAAATTACTCGTACATCAGTTCTTACTTCTTCTACTTCTTGAATATACCACAGCGGGAATGTATCGTTATCTCCATTGGTAAATATTACAGCATCTTTTTCGCAAGAATTTAAATAGTTCTCAGCAAAATCGCGTGCGATATAACAATTTGAGCGATCGTGGTCGTCCCAGTTTTCGGCAGCCATTAAGGCAGGAACAAATAAACTTACCAAGGTTGCAAAAACAGCTCCTGGTACTTCTTTAATGTATTTTTTTAAGTACTCATATATTCCAAGAACTCCAAGTCCTATCCAAATTGCAAATGCATAGAAGGAACCAGAATATGCGTAATCGCGCTCGCGGGGTTGTCTAGGATATTGATTCAGATAAACAACAATAGCAAGACCTGTTAAAATAAACAGAGCCATTACTACCCAAAAATTCTTTTTGTCTTTACTTAAATGATAAAACAAACCAATTAAACCAAGCAAAAATGGTAGCATGTAATATTTATTTGTTGCATTATTGTTGGCATAGGTCGAAGGCAGGTTGTCTTGTGGTCCCAATCTTGCAGTATCAAGCGCTTTAATTCCAGAAATCCAGTTGCCGCGCAAAACACCACCATGTCCCTGAATATCATTTTGACGACCAGAATAGTTCCACATAAAATATCTCCAATACATAAAATTAACTTGATATCGGAAAAAGAATCTTAAATTTTCGGTAAAAGTAGGTTTGTAAAAAATCTCTTGCTCTCCTTGATTATTTGTTGCTGAAACTTTATGCCCTTTAACTTTTGCCCATGTTTTATAATCCGTAATATGGTCAGGCTTTGAACTGTACATACGAGGAAAAAACATGGTAAGTTTTGAATTGTAATTGTAATCTATTTTTTTTCTTCCTTCTTCATATTTTTCCTCACCTTTTCTCCAGGTTTTTGCGCCCTCTTTATATGGATCTTGAGTATTTAATGGAGTGCTGTAATATTGTCCAAAAAATAGGGGTCTGTCGCCATACTGTTCGCGATTTAAGTATCCTAATAATGAGAATGCATCTTCAGGATCGTTTTGATCGATAGGAGGTGTTGCATTCGAACGAATTACAATAACAGCATATGAAGAGTAACCTATCATCATAACACCTACCGCTAAAACGATAGTGTTTAAAACAGGCATCATTTTTTTACGTGTGAAATATACAGCAAAGGCTAATAAACCAAAGGTGGCAAAAGTGAAAAATAATACGCCACTGTTAAATGGCAATCCAAATCCGTTTACAAATAACATATCGAACCAAAATGCAACTTTAACCACGCCAGGAACAATAATCCACATGATCGTTCCTAAAATCACCAAAGATAAACCCAGTGCTCCAAGCAATCCTTTTCTGGTAACTTCATATTTTTTAAAGTAATAAACCAATACCATTGCTGGAATTGCAAGTAAGTTTAAAAGGTGAACCCCAATTGACAAGCCAACAACAAATGCAATTAAAACTATCCAACGGTTGCTGTATTTTTTATCGGCTTCGTTTTCCCATTTTAAAATGGCCCAAAACACAAATGCCGTTATTAATGATGATGTTGCGTAAACTTCGCCTTCAACTGCTGAAAACCAAAAGGAATCAGAAAATGTATAAGCTAAACCACCAATAAGTCCACTACCGATAATAGCAATAGTTTGACCTAAACTTAATTTATCGGCATTAATTATTCTTTTTGCCAAATGAGTAATGGTCCAGAATAAAAACAATATGGTAAATGCACTAGCTAATGCTGACATTATATTGGCCATCATGGCAACATTCTGAAGGTTTCCTCCGGCAAATAAGGTGAAAAAACGTGTTAACAACATAAAAACAGGTGCCCCTGGTGGATGTCCAACCTCTAGTTTAAATCCAGTTGCAATAAACTCGCCACAGTCCCAAAAACTTGCAGTGGGTTCAATAGTACTTATGTACACAAAGGCTGCAATTGCAAAAGTTAACCAGCCAAAAATAATATTCAGTTTTTGATACTTCATGTTTGTAATTTTTATCTAAAAACGTTATTTGTCGTACTTAATTATTTGATAGATACTTTTAATATTTATTAGCCCAATGCTAAACGCCAGTATTACACTTAACAATATCATTAAGCTCATGCTTATTACCCAGTTGTATGGTAAATCGCGACTGACAATACCCAGCAAGGCAACACCGATTGCAAATATCAATAATAAAATTAAAAGTTTATAATTTATTCTTAGTTTAAATACTTTATATGCTATTATCACTTGTACCAATGCAGTAAAGGTTTGTGTGATTAAACTTGCTATTGCTGATCCTTTAGCTTGTAATTTTGGTATTAATATTATGTTTAAAACAATGTTAATGATTACGCCAAATACCGCCATAATATTTAATTGTTTTAAACTTCCGTTTGCTGTTAATAGGGTTCCAAAAATATAAGTAGTTGAAATAGATATAAACCCAAACATTAATATGGCAAAAATAGAAGCTGATGATTCCACATGCTCGTGATACAACAAGTCCATAATTTCGTGTTGATAAAAAGCACAGGATATAGCAAGAATATAAGCAGGTATAAAAATAAAAAGAAATGATAGTTGAGTTAACTGCCCAATGGGTTCTTTGTTTTTAAGCATTTTTGCAAACATGGGGAGTAATAATCCTGCAAAAAGTAAGGCAAACATCGATGATGCATCTAAAATTCGAAATGCTTGTGCATATATTCCCGCCTGACGACTTCCGTCTTCAAGCATCCTTTCAAGCAAAATGGCATCAAATCGATTGTATGAAGCCATTAATAAGGTTAATAATGCAAAGGGATAACTCTTCTTTAAAATGGCTAGAATAAAACGCCTATCGAAACGAATTTTTATTTTTCCACTTCGAAATAAAACAAGTCCAAAAGCTATAAAAGCAGTTATGGTATATGCCCCAGTTTGTGCAAAAACAAACCATTTTATTTTAAACGGTGTTTCAGTTACATTTCCCCAAAGTAAAATTCCACAAATAAGAATCATTAATCCACGATCAAGCACTGAAATTATGGAATCAGTTTTAAATAAATGTAATCCAGCAAGGTTCGATCTTAAATATAAAATGAATGAAGATAGAAACTGATTAAATACTAAAAGTGTCAGCAGTTTTATTTGATCCCATTCATATTTCCATATCACAGCAACCCCTATTGAAATGATAAAATAAAACAGTCCCAAAAGAATACGAACCATTATTATATTGGAGAAATGCTTGTTTAATAGGTGACTATTTTGAGCAATATTTCTATTGTTAAAATTAGTAATACCAAGATCGAGAAAAATATTTAGAATTAACGAAAAGTTGAATAAGGCAAAATAAAAACCATATTGCTCAGCCCCAACAACATTTTGCACGGTTCTATCAATACCAAAAATCCAAAATGGCTTTATTAATAGATTTAGACAAATAACCAGTGCAAGGTTTGTAATAAATTTTCGCTTCAAGGGTAAAGTTTAAAATTAATGTGCAAAAGTAATAATCTTTAAGCTTACATTGAAACTATATGTATATTTTTGTTTTATTAAATTAATTACAGAAATCATAATAATAAATAATTACTAAAAAATGCTTGAGCTTTTTTACAAAAAAGACACTATTGAAGCGGGTTGCGATGAGGCGGGAAGAGGTTGTTTGGCTGGGCCAGTTTTTGCCGCAGCGGTTGTTTTACACAATAAATTTAAACACGAATGGCTAACCGATTCGAAACAAATTAGCGAAAAAAAAAGATACGAGTTGCGTGAATTTATTATTGAAAATGCATCAGACTTTGCTGTGGGCAGCTTTTCACCCGAACAAATTGATCAATACAACATACTTAATTCATCGATATTATCGATGCATCAGGCGCTTGATCAATTAAAGGAAAAACCAGAGCATATTATTATTGATGGGAATCGATTCAAACCTTATGGCGATATTCCCTACCAAACCATTATTAAGGGCGATGGCAAATATTTATCAATAGCAGCTGCTTCTATTCTGGCAAAAACCTTTCGCGACGATTATATGCATAAAATTCATGAAGAATTTCCTATGTATGGTTGGAATCAGAACAAAGGTTACCCTACAAAATTACATCGAGAAGCAATCAGAAAATATGGTATTACAAAGTACCATAGAAAGACCTTTAGACTTTTAGATGAGCAATTAACCTTGAATTTATAAAAACAAAAAAGGTGGCAAAAATTGCCACCTCGATATTGTATTTTCAATAATTTACTTGATCAACCCTCTTAGTTTTTCAAAAATATTATCGGCTCCTGAAATTAATTCAATTCTCAAATCTTTAAAATATTTGGCTGAAACTGTTTCGGGATGAATAATTTTTTGAATCAAATTATTCCTTAATTCAACTGCTTCTTCAACTAATTTAACTGCCTCTTCTTTTTTCTCAGGGTGAAAAGACATAAATGTGTTACAGTCTGAAATTATTTCAAAGATTAAATAATTAACCTCATTTTTTAAATCTCTAATTTTTGGCATGTCGTACGATATTTATTTTGATGCGAATTTACAAAATGACTTTCATAATAAAAACTGATTATTAAAAATTTATTTCGCTGGAGCACATCCTTGAGCATTTGGATCAACAAATACTTTTTCGGTAGCGATGTGTTTTTCGTTTCTTGCTTTAACGGCGTTCATAACTTTCTCTGCCATTTCAACAAAGGCCATGCCTGTAATAGAATCAGCATTGGCAGCAACAGGAATGCCTGTATCGCCACCTTCGCGAATGCTTTGTACAATTGGAATTTGTCCTAATAAATCTAAATTCAATTTTTCGGCTAATTCTTTACAACCATTTTTGCCAAAAATATAATATTTATTTTCAGGAAGTTCGGCTGGAGTAAACCATGCCATATTCTCAACCAAGCCTAATACCGGAACATTTATTTTGCCGCTCTTAAACATGTTAATTCCTTTAATGGCATCGGCAAGAGCAACATCTTGGGGCGTGCTTACCACAACAGCTCCAGTTACAGCTACCGATTGAACCAATGTTAAATGAATATCACTGGTTCCTGGAGGAAGATCGATTAGTAAATAATCTAATTCGCCCCAATCGCCTTGCATTAATAGTTGTGTAAGTGCATTGCTAGCCATTGGGCCTCGCCAAACTAAGGCATCTTCAGGATTTGCAAAAAAACCAATGGAAAGTATTTTAACTCCAAATTTTTCAATTGGAGTAATTACATCCAGCCCATTTACTTTGTGCACATTGGGGCGAGCAGTTTCGCAGTTAAACATTTTTGGAATTGATGGCCCAAAAATATCCGCATCAACCAGACCAACTTTTGCACCAGTATTTGCTAAAGCAACCGCTAAATTCGATGCAATGGTAGATTTTCCAACGCCTCCTTTACCCGAAGCGATGGCAATAATATTTTTAACTTTTTCTAAGGGTTTGGAAGCTTCTTCTTTAACCGTTGTTGCATTAATATTACCCCTTATATCTACCTCTGAGCCAAAATTATTTTCAATAACCTGAACACAGCGTTGTTTTAGATTCGCAATGTTTGTGGTATTTTCTTTTTTAAATACTAAAGTAAATGAAATTTTATTTCCTTCGATTACTAAATCGCTTACCATACCTAACGAAATAATATCTTTGGTTAGTTCAGGATGAATTACTTTACGTAATGCCCTAAATACTTTATCAGTTGTATATATCATATTATGATTGTTTTATTTGAATGCGCAAATTTAATGTTTTAATAATTTTATTTGCCTTTTTTACAAAAAAAAAGACCTGCGAGTATTTTATTCGCAGGTCTTAACATATGGTAATTTAATTTGTTTAGTACAGTTCTACGTCGTACGACATACGAGCCTGAATTCCTTGCATATTTTGTAAAGTGTTCATTTTTTCATACAAAAAATAATTCTGTCCCAAATATTTTTGAAGAATTTTCACGCTTGCATCTCCTGAAAGTTCTTTAATCAATTCTTCCATTACATTTGGCATTTTTGGATATTCAACGGTTTTGTATTCTACTAATCCGGCTTTCTCTGCAGCTATTTCAATAGCTCTGTCTAATCCGCCAAATTCATCAACCAGGCCAATTTCTTTTGCATTAAGTCCACTCCAAACTCTTCCTTGTCCAATTTCATCGACAGCTTCAGTAGTCATTTTTCGACCCTCTCCTACTTTACCAATAAATAGTTCATAAAATTCTTCAACGCCTGTTTGAATAATTTCTTTTTCTGCTTCGGTCATTTTTCTGGTTAGGTCAGGCAAATCGGCAAAATCGTGTGTTTTAATGCCGTCGAAAGTAACACCTAACTTTTTATTCATAAATTCTTGAGAATTAAATAACAAGCCAAACACACCAATCGATCCGGTTAAGGTGGTTGGGTTTGCAACAATTACATCGGCCGGACAAGCAATATAATATCCGCCAGAAGCTGCTAGGTCGCCCATTGAAACAATAAGTGGTTTTGCTTTTTGTGCAAGAACAACTTCTCTCCAAATAATATCAGAAGCTAAACCGCTTCCTCCAGGAGAATTTACACGCAATACAATGGCTTTTATGGTAGTGTCGCGACGTGCTTTTCTAATGGCTTTCGATAATCCTTCGGAACCAATCGATCCATTATCGCCTTTTCCCATTCCTATTTCACCCGATGCATAAACCACAGCAATTTTTTCTCTTTTATCTTTCTTCTTACTTTTCTTATCAAGTTTAACTTTCGTATATTTTGCAAACTTAACAATTTCAAGTTTTTCAGGACTTTTTGCTCCGGTCAATTCCACCAATTCATCAATAACTTCATCTTTGTATTTAACGGCATCAATAATTTGGTTTTCAACGGCATCTTTCATATTTCTAATGGCAAAAGTATTTGCAATGCTATTTACTTTTTCAACTGAAATGCCTCTCTGATCAGCAATATTTTTTGCTAGATGATCCCAAATGGAGCGAACGTAAGTCATTGTTTGCTCTTTGTTTGCTTCACTCATTTTATCTAGCATAAATGGCTCAATGGCGCTTTTAAATTTGCCATGACGGAAAATTATAGGTTCAATACCAATCTTTGCTAAGGTACCTTTAAAGAAAGCTACTTTTGCGCGCATTCCTTTAAGTTCCATTGTTCCCACTGGGTTCATATATATTTTTGTTGAAACAGAAGCCAGATAATAAGATGATTGAGTTAATATTTCGGAATAAGTATAAATGAATTTGCCACTTTCCTTAAAATCAATTAATGCATTTCTAATTTCTTCAATAGTAGCAAATCCGGCTGGTATATATGACAATTCCATATAAATACCTTTAATGTTTTCGTCATCTTTTGCCTTTTTAAGGTTCTCTGTTATTTTGTTAAGACCTAATTTTGGATCGGGCAAAAATGTTTGGAAATTAAAATTTTCGAATGGATTGTCAGTTGCTCTGTCAACAATGGGCTTATCGAGTTTCAAATATAAAACGCTATTTGCGTCAATTTCTGCTTCTTTATTGCCCGATGCAGCAATAGCACCAACTATTCCGAAGAAAATTAATGAGCAAACTAACGAATAAAGTAATATTCCGACAACTGTTGCCAGAATATATTTTAAAAAGTCTTTCATAATGTTTTGTTTTTTTTTGATTAAAAAATTCTTATCAATGTCAAATCGGGAGTTTGACGCTATTATGTTTCATTGGTTACAAAAATGATTTTAAAAAAATATAATAGTTAGCGACGGAATTGATAAATATTGGAGTATTCCCTACCTACATATAATCCAACGCAACCTAATTGTTTTTTTTCTGATAAGCCAACATTCACTTTAATGGTAATTAATTGAGTTTTGCTTGGAGTTGCTTCCCAAAAATTATTCTCAGCTTTATTACTATCAAAAACTACTTCTTTAAAAACAGTGGTTTCACGTGTCCATGTTGTATCCATTATTGTTTCTTCTCCTATAACAATTCTTTCACCTTCAGGGTTATACAAATAAAAGCCATTCGGATCTTTTTTGTAAACATTAACCGTTTTTGGCTGCACACTTTCCATCACTCTGTTGAATTTTTTTTTGGGCACAATAATCTGATATTCAATATTCCCAAGCTTTTGTTCTCCGGCTACAAAAATTCGATAGTTCTGTTTTGAGTATAATATTATATTTAGCGATGTGGTATCTCCATTCGAAAGTTCAACAAATAAACTTTGTCCGCGATAATCAAAATCGAGACGAATATCTTTATCTGCCAATTTTTTCTTTGAGCATTTTTGGGCTGCAACTTCCTTAATCTGGATTGAGAAAAACAAAGCAGATATGAAAATATAAATAATATGTTTGCTATAGCGTTTAGGCATTGTTTTTATCGGATATATAAGTTGCGAAGTTCTTTTACTTTATTTGCAATGTTAACAAACTGATTTTGTGTAATTATAGTGTTCTCATCATTAAAATACAAATCTTCATAAACCTTCGATAATTCATTTAAATTAACCAATAACTCATCCACACCCTGCGAATTGCCTTGAGTTTTTAAATATGCCTTTAAGTTCTCAAGTAAAAAACGTTGATCAGCAATTCTTTCATAAACAGGGTCGCTCAGGGGTAATTGCTTTACAGATTCTGTAGCTAAATACAATGTTTCCATCCAACCTCCCGCAAGAATAAAGCCTAATAAATCTGACAGTCCTTGTTCCTCAAGAAAAATAGTAGCCTCATAATATGAATCGGAAGCAATTTCTTGTAAGGAATCGATATTTGATAGATTATTATCAATACGAGTGACCATTTGCTTACCAAAACCCTCATTTAAGCCTAAGTCGGAAGCCAGTTTTTTTACCACATCAAAATAGTCAATGGTTCCTTGGAAATCTTCATATATGCAACAATAAGCCAAATCGGCACTATAAATTCCAAAGTTTACAGCTTTGCTTTTTTGTGAGTTATAGTTTCGATAGTTTTCTGGATCATTTAACACCTCTTTTATAAACCCCGACCCGCTTTTTTCCATAAAAGTAAATACTTCCATAGGAGAGGGTATTTTGAAATTTTCCGATTTTATTTCCTCCTTATCAGTATTATCTATATCGAAGTCGGAATTAATTACCACCCCACCATTTTTTTCTTTTTTATCAGATTTACATGAAAAGCCAAGTAGGATAATCAAAAAACAAAGACTTAATATTTGAAGAAAGCTATTTTTTAGCTTGATCATTGTTTTAGTTTTTATTCTGTTCGGTTTTAAACAAATTTATATATTTTTTTTTCTCAAGCAAATTGACAAGCATTTCATAAATAAATAAAAACCTTAGTCTATGATCTAACTTTATGTAACTCAAATTTTTCACCATCAAAAACACCATATGAAAAATTATAGAGCCAATCGCCTAAGTTAATAAATGTAGCGCCATTAACTGGTTTATTAATCATTAAGTGCCGATGCCCGTAAACAAAATAGTCAAAGTGTTTGCGCTCCAAAATTTCCAAGGTGTGTTTGTATAATAATTCCGATGCAATGCCCTTAAATTTTTCGGCTTCAATTCCTTTGGCCCCGCGACTAGCATTTGACCATGAATGAGCCAACCAAAGTGCAAAATTAGGATGCAAGCGACTGAAAAACCATTGCAGTATTTTGCTTGTAAAAACTATTTTCAGCAGTTTATAACTTTTATCTCCCGGCCCTAAACCATCGCCATGAGCAATATAGAATTTCTTTCCAAACAAGGCAGTTTCAAGGGGTTCTCTGTATATTTTCACACCCGTTTCTTTTGCCAAGTAATCAAAAACCCAAATATCGTGATTGCCAGTAAAAAAATGAATGGGAATTCCGGCATCGGTTAATTCGGCAAGTTTGCCTAAGGTGCGAGTAAATCCACGGGGAACAACTTTTTTATATTCATACCAAAAATCAAAAATGTCGCCCACAAGAAATATCTCCTGAGCATCGTTTTTAATATCATCGAGCCATTTTACAAATAATTGTTCGCGCCATTTACCTTCTTCAAGTGAGGGGTGCCCCAAATGAACATCCGAAGCAAAATATATTTTTTTATTAGTCACTCTTATTAATTTAGATTTTCAACAACTGGTTGTGGTGTAAATACCTCTTCCAGTTTTTCTATTAGTTTTTCGCCATATAAATTCATGGCAATCACATTTCCTTGCGGGTCAATTAAAAAATTCGATGGTATTTCTTTTACAAGGTAATCTTTTGCTGTTTGACTTTTCATATAATTAAGTTCGCTTACCTGATATTTCCAATACAAACGGTCTTCACGCAGAGTGTTTTTCCAATCGGTTTTTTCGCGCTCAATGGCCACCTGAAAAATTTCAAATCCCTTATATCGATATTTTATATAGGCAGTTCTTAGGTTTTTATTTTCAATACGCGATTGTCGACACCATGTACCCCAAAAATCTACCAAAATATATTTATTATGAATGGATGATAATTTTAAGGAATCGCCATAAACATTCGGAAGATAAATTTCTGGAGCTTTTTTGCCCATAAGATTATCTTTTTGTTCCAATTGCTTGCGTTTTAAATTTGATTTTTGCTGCAACACATACATATTCAGCATTTTTGCCATTGGAATGGTATCGTAACGATTAAAAAGTGCAGTGTCGACCATTTCAAAATATTTTAGATCGTTTGCCAGGGTGAAAAACGGATAATCATTAGCTAATTTCTGTGAAAGTATTACATAGCTTGCTAAGGAATTAGAATTTTTCTCAATAAAATTTTCATAGTACTTTTTATCGGCAGAAAAAATAGAATCGCTACTACGCATTAATAAATTTACAATGGAATCAAGATTTGGATGCATCTGATTTTTCATGTAAAAATCATTCAGGGTATCAATAATATTCGATGATTTAAAATTACGTTTTATTATTTTACTTACTAAAACCGATTCTGGCGAACCTTCAACCTGATAACTTTCAGCAAGATTGTTTGCATTAGCTGTAAGTTTTATTTGTTCGTTTGGACAGGGAGTGATTCGTATGTGATTTTTTTTGTGGTAATAAAAAATATAGTCGCCGGGTACCGAGCTTTCTTTCTTAAAAGTAAAATTTCCACCCATATCTAACAATAAAGAATCAATGACAAAACCAGGTGAAGTCATATCAATATATTTTATGTACTTACCTTCGGCTCCAATTATTTTCCCCTTAATGGAATAATTTATTGGTTCAGGAACACATGAGCTTATTAAAAGTATTCCTATAAGCAGTATGAATAAATTCTTCATAGTTTATCTATTTTTTTACAAATATACATTTTACAAGCATTTTTGATTTATAATTGCAGGGATTTAAACAAATAGATGGCATTCTTGTACATTTTTATAATTTTGCATGGCTTAAACTGTTCATATTGAAAATCTGGGAAAACATATCGAAATTTAACGCAAAAAATCCAGTGGTCACCATTGGATCTTTTGATGGCGTGCACGTTGGGCATCAACAAGTAATTGCACAATTGAATGCTATTGCAAAAAAAAATAAAGGTGAAAGTGTGATTTTTACTTTTTCGCCACATCCGGTAAAGGTGTTACATCCTGATAAAGAGTTTGTTTTACTCACCACAATTGATGAGAAGTTAGAGCTTTTTGCCAAAAATGGGGTAGATCATGTTGTTCTTTTCCCTTTTACCAAAGAATTTTCGCAAAAAACCTATGCCGATTTTGTAAAAGAAGTTTTAATTGAAAAGCTTCATATAAAAACACTTTTGGTTGGATACGATAATACCATTGGAAAAAACAGAGAGGGAAATTTAGGAGAATTATTAAAATTAAGTAATAGTTTAAATTTTAAAATTGCTCAGCAAAAGGAGGTTCGTTTAAACGACGACAGTTTAAGTTCTACACAAATACGAACCTTGCTTAGCAACGGAAAATTACTTTCGGCATCAAAACTTTTAGGCTACCATTATATTTTATCAGGCACGGTTGTACATGGACAACAAATTGGTAACAAGTTGGGTTTCCCAACAGCTAATTTATTACCTGCCGAAAACAAGTTTATTCCCGGCAATGGGGTTTATGCCATATTGGTGGAAACAAACGGAACCAGCCATAAAGGGATGATGAATATTGGTATCCGCCCCACCATTGAAAATTATGCAAATAAAGCTGTTATTGAAGCTCACTTGTTTGATTTTTCAGGAAATTTATATGGTAAATTCATAAAAATATCTGTAATACGAAAATTACGCGATGAGCATAAATTTAATTCTATTGATGCTTTACGAGCTCAATTAAAAAAAGATAAAATTTTTGCTTTGGAAACTTTACACAAAGAGTTTGGAATTGATTAATGAATGAACAATTAGTAATTGCCAATGCGTAATTAGTGCTTCGATGAAAGCTGAGCCAGTCTTCTGAAAAATAAAATTATTCCTCACTAAGATCATATAGTTTCATTATTTTTCTTTGTGGTTATACCTATGTCAACCTAAATTAAAAAATTATAAAAGGTGGTTTAAAAAAGTCGGTTAATACATTCAGACAATTAATTGCCTGTAAGGCATATTTATTTCAGGAGGCTGTCTAAAAAGGATAGTTCAACTTTTGAAAACTTGCAATATGAAAGTTAAATTTAAAATGGAACGCATATGACACAGACCTGCCTACCGGCAGGTAGGTTTTGGTTGATTTTAACTTCGTTGAGGGCTAAAGCCGTTCACAGATCAAATCAGTGCAAATCAGTTTTTTTCAGTGTTATCCCGGCCTGGCGGCAGGCAGGAGCGTTCTCTTCTTTCAACTTAGCGAACCTTGCTTGCAAGCTCATGAGCAATTGCGAATAACAAAGCGATCATGAGCGATAGCGAATAATTTGAAAGTGTGCAGATAAGGATTTTTACTTTTTAGACAGCCTCTATTGAACAGGTGAAAAATAGTTGCCAGCAGACATATTAATGATAATTGATACCCAAATTGAGCGATTCTCGCTCACGATTTAGTTCTTGTAAGTATTTCACTGCACTTTGTTTGTGAAACACTACAATCTCTACATCGGGGTTAACTCTAAGTAAAGCGCTTGTTCGCTATGCTCCAATCGCTCAACTTAGATGATACTTACATGCAACGAAAGGTATAGTAATTATCAGGCATAAGCCACAACACTCTCAAACATCAATTGATATAATAATAAAAGAGAGTAGATTTGGGTGCATGATTGGTGTTTTTTCAAATTGAGACTTCAGCTTGCACCCTTTTTCTTTGTAGGTTCTCTTTCTTGGGGCGATGCCCCAAGCTAAACTATGCAAGGCTTTCAGCCTTAGTTTTTTTTATTAAAACCTATTTAGGTA